>JAPKBI010000207.1 GCA_028823475.1 Halioglobus sp.
CCTACACTGTGTCCACAATACATGACTGAGACTGTAACAATGGAAGCGCTCGACCCACTAACTGATGCTGCACTCAGGGCTGATCTAGACCCCTACACTCTGCCGCTGGACCAGATCCAAGTCGCAAACCCCTTTTTATTCGCTCGCGATACGCATCACGCTTGGTTCAAGCGCTTACGCGACGAAGCACCTGTGCATTACTGTGCCGATAGTTTTTTCGGCCCGTATTGGTCGATCACCCGTTACGCAGATATTGTCACCGTGGATACCTCGCACGACATCTTCTCCTCAGAACCGGCCATCACTATTGGCGATACAGAGAACACATTCCCCCTGCCCATGTTTATTGCTATGGACCGTCCGAAGCATGATGAACAGCGCAAAGTCGTCAGCCCGGTCACCGGAGCTGAGAATCTGCGCCACTTCGAACCCATAATCCGTGAACGCACCATCGACGTGCTTGACCAGTTGCCTGTTGGCAAGACCTTCGACTGGGTGGAACGTGTCTCCGTAGAACTGACCACACGCATGCTGGCTACCCTGTTCGATTTCCCGTTTGAAGAGCGCAACAAACTAACCCGTTGGTCAGATGTGGCGACGGCAATTCCCGGAATGGGCGTCATCGACACGGAAGAGCAGCGTCATAAGGAACTGCTCGGTTGTCTGGAGTACTTTACTAAACTGTGGAATGAGCGGATCAATACACCACCGAAAAATGACCTTATTTCAATGCTGACCCATGGCGAGGCAACCCGCAATATGGCGCCAATGGAATATCTGGGTAATCTTGTTTTACTGATTGTCGGCGGCAACGACACCACGCGCAGCACGATGACGGCCAGTGCCCTTGCGCTGCATCAAAATTCGCTTCAATTCGAAAAACTGGTCGCGCATCCAGAGCTCATTGACTCTATGGTCGCGGAGACCATCCGCTGGCAAACGCCTTTGGCGCATATGCGTCGCATCTGCAAGGAAGATACGGAACTGGGTGGGCAGCATATTAAAGCCGGCGACAAAGTCATTATGTGGTATGTCTCGGGCAATCGGGACGAGCGCTTTATGGAAAACCCTGACGCCTTCATCATTGATCGCCCAGACGTACGTCGTCATCTTTCCTTCGGATTTGGCATCCATCGCTGTATGGGCAATCGACTGGCAGAGCTGCAGTTACGTATCTTGTGGGAGGAAATCCTGCTGCGCTTTGAACGTGTTGAAGTGATGGGAGAAGAGCAGCGTACGGTGTCATCCTTTGTGCATGGATTCACCGCCATGCCAGTAAAATTACACCCCCTAAGGCGTTAATCTGCCAACCGAAGCGCTGTTTCGCAGGTAGTTTGCCGAGGCCACATTCTATAGGCCTCGGCATCAACATCCAGCTTACAACTGGGGGATTTCTGCCTGATCGATGGGCAACTCACTGCGCCCAATACGTGCCGCGCGCTCATGCAGCGTCACCTCAGCTTCTTCAACCCGAATCATAATGACAAAGCGCTTCTCCAGAATACCTTGCAGACAGTAACGAGCCAGTTCATCCAGGTCTTGAAACTCCAAGTCCCAGCCCGCTTTTTCAGCGGCAACCTTGAAATCCTGAATGGTTGGCACTGGATCATAAGGTTTCTCTCTTGCCAAGTCCTTGGGCCGATTACGATCAGTAGTCCAGATTCCAGTATCGAGCAACCCACCTGATGGATAGAAAATCGAGGCGGAAAGGTTCGTTCCCTCACTTTGAAGTTGTGCATCAAGACACTCGGTAATGCACGATACTGCTGCCTTGCTGGAGGCATACACAGACTGGTAGGGCAAGGGTGAAACACCGCCATCCCCGGAGGAGGTATTGATCACACGTCCCTCTTCACCTGAGGCAATCATGCGTGGCACAAAGGCCTGAATACCATGAACAACACCGTGTACATTAACGCCGTGCACCCATTTCCAATCGTTATCCGTCGTTTCCCACACGTTGGCCGAGGGCGCAGCAACCCCAGCATTGTTGAACAACAGATGGCAGACACCATACGTATCAAAGACCTTGTCAGCCAGCGCATTAAACGAATCAGAACTGGACACATCGGTCACGACACCGAGCACTTCACCACTGCCCGAAAACTCTGCTAATACGCGATCAAGTGCCTTCTGCTCGACATCACCTATTACGACTTTGGCGCCAGCTGCCAGTAATTCTTTGACCAGTGAGCGACCAATACCGCTGGCTCCACCCGTGACGACTGCAACCTTTCCAGTAAAATCCTGCATATATAGACTCCTTCCGTTAACTGAGCGCCTTTTATGCCACAGTTTGCAGCGTGACTCCAGCGCGAACGGATAGTGTAGTAAACCGTTTGCTGCTTTATATAAAAGGACAGTTAAAGTAGGATAAAATACTTACGCAGCGACCCGGCTTTCCCGCAAGGCTGCACCATCGGGAGAGGTTCTTTATCCAGCCACTAGCCATTTCTGCCCGCGCTGAACTGACACATCGTCTGCGACAATGCCTCAGCATGGAGTGCATTATCGAGGAGGCTGAGTCACAACGTCCTTTTGAATGTGATGCCCTGTCCCTCTATTCGGACCTCCCGTTGCTGGTAGTGTTGCCAGAGACCGTGGAACAGGTACAACAGGTGTTACGTGTTTGCCATCAGCTTTGCGTCCCGGTGGTCGCAAGGGGCGCAGGAACGGGCCTGTCGGCCGGCGCCATGCCGCATCCAGAGGGCATATTGCTCTGCCTCAGCAAACTGGATCGAATTCTGGACATCGACGTTCTCGCCCGCACTGCACGCGTCCAACCAGGCGTCAGCAACCTCTCTATTTCAGAGGCCGCTGCCAACCACCGTCTTTACTATGCTCCAGACCCCTCCTCCCAGATCGCCTGCACCATCGGAGGCAACGTATCGGAGAATTCCGGTGGCGTGCACTGCCTAAAATATGGATTGACGGTGCACAATATTCTCTCCCTTAACGTGCTGACCGTCGCAGGGGAGAAACTCACCGTTGGCAGTATGGGTTTAGACAGCCCGGGCTACGACCTAATGGCACTGTTGACGGGCTCCGAAGGCTTATTGGGTATCATAACGGAAGTGACTGTCCGCCTCTTACCTTCACCCGAACTGGCGCAGTTGGTGATGGCCGGCTTTGACAGTGTCAGCACAGCGGGTGATGCGGTCGGCGCAATTATCGCAGCAGGCATCATACCTGCTGGCCTGGAGATGATGGATCGCCTCGCGATTCAGGCAGCAGAAGATTTCGCGCAAGCAGGTTATCCCAGAGAAGCTGCAGCCATCTTGTTATGCGAAGTCGATGGTACATCCGAGGAGGTGGCACAGCACACGCAAGAGATTGCACGTCTATTCGAGCAACACGGGGCAACCTCCCTCACAATCTCCCGCGATGAAACCCAACGCGCGTTGCTGTGGAAGGGGCGCAAAGCTGCATTCCCTGCGATCGGGCGCCTCTCGCCCGACTACTATTGCATGGACGGCACAATTCCGCGCAGTCAGTTGTCTTTCGTACTCAATGAGATTTATCGCCTGTCCGAGCACTACGCGCTGCCAGTAGCCAATGTTTTCCATGCAGGAGATGGCAATCTACACCCGCTAATCATGTTTGATGCCAGTAACCCGACGGCAATCCAAAGAGCTGAAGAATTCGGAGCAAAAATACTGGAGCTGTCAGTCAGTGTCGGAGGCTGCATTACCGGCGAGCACGGCGTGGGTGTCGAAAAACTGCGCCAGATGAGCAGCCAGTTCACGACTCAGGAATTGCTGCAGTTTGAGGATATAAAACACGCCTTCGACCCGGCGCTTAATCTCAACCCCGGCAAAGGCATCCCTATTTTGAAACGCTGTCAGGAATATAGGGCACTCCCGGCCCGGCATCAGCATGACTGATCAACACCGTCCACTTCAATGTGGGGACCATAGTGAGTACATTATCGATGCACTGCAACACGCACGCCAGACCCGTAGTCCTGTCTATATCAATGGTGGCGGCAGCAAGCGGCACCTGATGGGTCGCAACTGTGACTACACTGTGCTGGACGTTTCCGGGCACCGGGGCATTGTGGACTACCAGCCTCAGGAACTGGTTATCACCGCACGGGCCGGTACTCCGCTGATCGATATTATTGCGGTCCTTGCGGCCGAGGGTCAAACGCTGTCTTTTGAGCCACCACTATTCGAGGGTATAGCCACTCTGGGCGGAACGCTCGCGTGCAACCTGTCCGGACCTGCCAGACCGTGGAACGGTTCCATTCGGGATATGGTCCTCGGTGTCCAGTTGATCAACGGCAAGTGCGAGCAGCTCAACTTCGGTGGAAAGGTCATTAAAAATGTTGCTGGCTACGACGTGTCGCGTCTGCAAGCGGGTGCACTTGGAACACTCGGTGTCCTGTGCGAGGTGAGTTTGAAAGTACTTCCCAGTGCGGAGAAGACGCTGACCCTGTGCTATGACATGTCAGCTCAAGAGGCAGTGCG
>JAPKBI010000208.1 GCA_028823475.1 Halioglobus sp.
GTGATAGAGCATCGGGGTTGCCCTATGAAACGCCTTATGAAGCGCTAATTATGGCGTCGATCATTGAACGGGAAACGGGGCTTGCCGCGGAAAGAGAACAAATTTCAGGTGTATTCGTGCGACGATTACAGCAGCGAATGCTTCTGCAGACTGACCCTACGGTGATTTACGGAATGGGCGCCGAGTTTGAGGGGAACCTTCGGCGCCGGCATCTCAAGGACGATAGCAATACGTATAATACGTATCGTCATTCTGGTTTGCCTCCAACCCCAATTGCTTTATCTGGTCGTGCGGCAATTCATGCAGCGTTGCATCCCGACGAGGGTAGCGCTATGTACTTTGTCGCTAGAGGCGATGGTGGACATACATTCAGCGCAACCTTGGCAGAACACAATCGTGCCGTCGGCAAATTTCAATTGCAGCGGCGAAAAAATTACACTTCATCACCACGGGGGCCACAGTAACGTGAGCGTAAGAGGCCTTTTTATTACTATGGAGGGCGGGGAGGGTGTAGGTAAATCCACTAACCTGGCATTTCTGGAAAATTTTTTACGTGATAACGGGGTCGACGTTGTCTGCACCAGAGAGCCTGGCGGTACACGTATTGGCGAAGAGATCAGAAAGTTGTTGCTACAGATTCGCCAAGAGAAAGTGAGCGCGATGACAGAATTGTTATTGATATTTGCCGCCCGTGCGCAGCACGTTAGTGAGTTTATTGAGCCCGCTCTCGCAATGGGACAGGTGGTTTTATGCGATCGGTTCACAGATGCGACGTATGCTTATCAATGTGGTGGAAGGGGTGTCGCATGGGACACCGTGAAACAGCTTGAGGAATTGGTGCAAAAGGAATTGCGTCCCGATGTGACTCTTTTGCTCGATGCGCCAACGTCTGTCGGTATGTCGCGGGCGCGCGGCAGGGGCGAATTGGATCGATTTGAGCAGGAAGATCTTGATTTTTTTGAGCGTGTTCGTGGTAGTTATCTGGAACAGGCGAAGAATGATAGCGGCCGCTATCGATTAATCAACGCGAGTGTGTCGCTGGATAAAGTGCAACGACAACTACTCGAAGTAGGCAGCGAATTGCTGTCTCGTTGGCGTGAGAGGTCGTCTAAGTCGTGATTGATTTGAACGATCTTCCTGCAGTAACGTCACCCTTGCCATGGCAGGCTCATGAATGGGGCAATCTAAACGACCAACTGAAAGATGGCCAGTTGCCGCATGCTCTGCTACTGGACGGTGGCCAGTATTCAGGTAAGTCACAGTTGGCTCTTTCTTTGTCTCGATTGCTACTTTGTGCTCATGCAGAAGGCGGGCTCAATTGTGGCCGATGTCATGCCTGCGAGCTGAGTGCCGGGGGGAGTCACGGTGACTTCAGGTGGGTGCAACCTGAGGAAAAAAGCCGCGTTATTAAGATCGACCAGATCCGTGAAGTTGTGCGGTTCTCCAATATGACAGCAGGGTTTGGTTTGCGTAAAGTGATTGTGCTGGCGCCTGCCGATAGTATGAACGTCAATGCGTTTAATGCTTTGCTCAAACCCCTGGAGGAGCCGGCAAGTGGCACCTACATAATATTGGTCTGCCATCGTATGGACAGTGTTCCGGCGACCATCCGCTCACGCTGCCAGATACTGCGGCTGCCAGTACCCAATGTGGAAGAGTGTTTACCGTGGTTGGACAAGACGACCGGAAGTCGACAGGAGAGCGAAAAACTGCTGTCCTTGGCAGAGGGACGACCTCTCCTTGCCCAGCAATTGTTTTACAGTGGTGACGCAGAGGTATTTGCTGCAAGGAACTTTGGCTTGCAAGCGCTGTTGGCGGGAAAGATCACTGTGCCTCAGGCTGTTGCGTTGTGGGCTGATGCCGATACCGCTGCTTTTTTAGACGAAATCGCAGTAGATTTACAGCGATTGTTAGGTTCGCTCTCGATAGAGCAGTTGAGATCAAAACAGACGCGCGTAGCCTTTGGCCTAGCCGATGAGGTGGTTCAGTTACAACGGGCAGTGAGTGCCGGGGCTAACCCGAATAAACAGTTACTGGCGGATGCCTTGTTGTCAAAGTTCAGCCGAGAGTTGGGGGCTGGGTGTCTAGGTGATAAAATCCTGGCGCAAAGAGGAGACAACGTTCTATGAGCGATCAAAAACAGAGCAGCCGTAACGGTATATTATCGCTCACGATAAAGGACAAGGCGGTATTGTATTCTGCCTACATGCCTTTTGTGGATAACGGTGGCTTGTTTGTGCCGACGAACAAAGTCTATTCCCTAGGCGATGAAGTGTTCATGCTGTTGACGCTTATGGATGAATCAGAAAAGATCCCTATCTCGGGAAAGGTGGTTTGGGTAACACCTCGCGGCGCCCAGGGTAATCGTACAGCAGGGATTGGGGTGCAGTTCAGTGAGCAGGATGCATCTGCAAACGCCAAGATTGAAAATCATCTTGCAGGGACACTTTCTTCCGACCGACCTACTCATACAATGTAGGCCAATAAAAATGCTACGACGTGTTGATAACGACATAATAGGCGCGATCTGATGATAAAAAAATGGGCCCCGAAAGGGACCCACCAAGACCATTAGGAGTGAAACATAAAGGAACTGTTTCCATACGGGAGCAAGCCTTCTCTCCCATGACGGCCCAGCTGAACTATTGCGTGGGTAATCACATTGTTAGTATCGCTTAAAATTGGTACTTTTCCACATTAATTTGGCCTTTTTTTAATACAGTTAGTTATGAGCAGATTGATTTTAGTAATAATAGGTTATAAAGGCGCTCAGAATGGCCGATATTGATACGTCTCTGGTAGGTATCATTGAGGGATTTTATGGCCGTTCCTGGTCAGTGGACACTCGGTTGGCCTACGCGGACTACCTCAGCGAGGCAGGGCTTAACACCTGTATCTACTGCCCCAAAGAAGACCCTTATTTGCGCCGACAATGGCAAAACGACTGGCCACAGTCTAAGTGGCTTGAGCTGCAGAAACTGTCGCAAACGTATAGACAGCGGGGCGTCAATTGGGGAGTAGGGCTTTCACCTGTTGAACTTTATCGCGACTATGGCGCGTTGCAGCGTGAACAGCTAAGAAGGAAACTGGAGCGCTTGGGTGAATTGGAGGCCCCTCTGTTGGCCATTCTATTCGACGATATGCCGGGGGACTTGGATGCCCTCGCGAGCCGCCAGGCTGAGATCGTGTCTGATGTTTGTCGCTGGGCGCCGAGTGCTAGAGTGTTGGTCTGCCCCACCTACTATTCCTTCGACCCGGTGCTAGAGCAGTATTTTGGTCGTATGCCCGTGGATTACTGGCCTCAGTTGGGTAAGGACATGCCGGTGGGTGTCGAAATATTCTGGACAGGGAATAACGTCTGTTCAAAATCGATAGGCATCAGCGACCTTCAGCCTATCGTTGAACAGTTGGGTCGTCCGGTTCTGCTTTGGGACAACTACCCGGTAAACGACGGTGCTGTGCGCAGTAACTTTGTGTACACAAGCAAGTTAGCCGCCCGCTCACCTGACTTAGGCGCTTCTATTAGCGGACATTTGTGCAATCCGATGAATCAAGGACTGTTGTCACTCCCGGCCTTGAGTGGACTGGCTGAGTTATATGGTCGGGGCCACTTTGATCACGAAGCTTTGTGCCGATTATTGGGTCCTCTGACCTGGGAGAGGCTGTCTCGGGATGGGCGGGTATTTGAGGAGCAAGGATTGTCTGGTATGGGGCAGCAGCAGCGTCGACAACTCGCTGTGGAATATGGTGCTCTGCCCGGAGCTGCTGCTTTGGAAGTGGCACAGTGGTTGCGGGGAGAATACAGCTTCGATCCCGCGTGTCTGACCACTTGAGTGACAGAACAGACGGCCCACCCGCGCCCCATTTTCCAATATGCCCATAGCTAGCGAAAACACTGGCGCTGTAGGCATGCCGGTGGTTGAACCAAGGGCGGCTTTGTGGCAGACTCTTTGTCTTCGTAGCTGCCCTCCCAATTAGTTTAATGCTGTTCGAAAAAAGCACTCATAATCAATACTTTAAATAGTATTTACGGGGTGATTTCTAGCTAATTGGTGGGTTTTTCTTAGCGGAAGTGGCGAAATTGGTATACGCGCTGGATTTAGGTTCCAGTGCCGCAAGGCGTGAGAGTTCGAGTCTCTCCTTCCGCACCAAATTAATGGCTGAACTCCCTGCAGTGTTGGAATGTGGCGAGGTGGCGTAAATGTATGGGCAGTACTAAGCCCCGATAACAATTGCTTGATGAGGAACAATTATGCAGGTATCCATTGAAACCACTTCGAACCTAGAGCGGCGTTTGACCGTGGGTGTGCCTGCAGAACGTGTTGAGGTGGAAGTTAATAGTCGTCTCCAGAAAGCGGCGCAAAAGGCAAAGCTTCCGGGTTTTCGTCCTGGGAAGGTTCCGCTGAAAGTTATGCATCAACGCTACGGCGCCGGCGTGCGGCAGGAAGTTCTGGGTGAAGTCGT
>JAPKBI010000209.1 GCA_028823475.1 Halioglobus sp.
GTATTTGATTTCAACCTAACCCGCTAGCATTTCCAGCCCAGCAGCACCCCACCGCATCCCCACTTCACAAAATGGGACTCCTGCGGTGTATGTATTACTAGTTTGGACGAACGAATCGCTTCAGTGGCAGGCAACTCATTGCGATCGAAATGGAGCCAGCGGTCCGTAATAATCGTGTCACCGCAACTATTTTGTAGCTCCAGCCCACGGGTATGAGTTAACTTGTCAGTACCCCTATTGTTAGTCAGCAGCGTGCGGATATTGTGAGTTGATAATCCAAAGCTAAAATCAAGGAAATGACATGTTAAGGAATTTTTTACAGTTATCGGTAGCGATAACAATGCTTGTGATGATGAACACGTCTTTCGCGTTTGAGGTCAGCGGTGAATCGTTTAAAAGTTTGTCAGAATGCCTAATGCTGTGTTAGAAATCACTCGAAGAAACAGTGGAGTTCTCAAGATTGGATACCGCGAGGAACTCTTGCGTTGTGAGAGGAATTACGACTGGCTAGAGTCTACCTGGGCTGAATCCCTTAACTGAGGAATTAGACAATGAGACATCTATTATTACTAACAATCATCTTGCTAACCGCCTGCGGTGGCGGAGGTGGCGGAGGCAAACAGACACCTTCCCCGCCGAGTACGCCGCCACCCTCTACCGGTACGCCTGCATGTTCAACCGCTTCTGGGCCTTTCTCGGTAGTTTTCCCAAATGGCGACTGGCAGACCAGCTCGCCCGAATCCCAGGGTTTATGCGCTATAAACGTCGATGAAGCGCTTGATTATGCGTTCGCCGAGGGCAATGACACGGGTGCTGTACTGATCATCAAGAATGGTTACGTAGTGGCTGAACGCTATAGCCTCGGTAAAGACAGAGATGACCTAGTGACCAGTTGGTCAGTCGCAAAGAGTTTCACCAGCGCACTAGTCGGTGCTGCAGCAAGCCGAGGAGAGATCGCAGGAATAGATCAGTCCATGGCAGACTTCGTTCCCACCTGGGTCGGCACCACCAAAGCCGACATTACGGTTACTCACCTCCTCACTATGCGCACTGCACTGGAACTGATCGGAGATCCAGATGGTGATGGCATTCCGGACGGTTCTGACCTCTACAACGCGGACGATCAGTTGGCGTTATCGCTGGCTCGACCGTTAGTTGGCAGCCCCGGGGAAAAGCTGTACACCTATTCCAATTCCGATGTGATGATCGCCGGTGAACTGGTGCAAGCTGCAACCGGCGTTTCCGCCAGCTATTACCTGCCAATCGCAATCGGTGATGCCATCGGCTTTTCCGGTGAGTGGTGGACAGACGCAGCGGGCAATGTACTCACCTATTGTTGTCTCGATGCAACCCCCCGAGATTTCGCACGTTTTGGTTTGCTCTTTGCGCGGAACGGCGAGTGGGACGGCAATCAGGTCGTGGACGAAGCCTGGATCAACGAAAGTACGGTGGCCGCTCGCGGTGGTAACTATGGTTACTATTGGTGGCCCGCCGCGCCCGACGGCTTCACTGCCTTAGGCGTACAGGGGCAGATGATCGCCGTGTACCCTGATGATGATCTGGTTGTTTTGCGCTTTAGCAATTATCGTCGCAACGGCGACGGCAGCACAGTTCGGTCTGGAAATAACTATCACGTCACCAACCCGCCCCAGGATTTTGATTCAGCGACTTTTGCTGGCTTGATCCGCGAAGCGCTGCCACCCCGTACAGAAACCGGTAACACCGCGCCAATTGCTACCATCAATCCGGATCAGGTGGCTGCCGCCAACAGCAGGGTCACTCTCTGGGCGGGAGGCAGTCACGACCCGGACGATGACCGAACCGCTCTTGACTGGGAATTGGTGCAAGCTCCCGATGGCAGCCAGGCGCTGATCGAGGGCATAGGTGATACCGTCTACATTACGCCGGTCCTGCCGGGTACTTACCAGATTGAGCTGACACTGAGTGACGGTCTTGCCGATAGCGTCACCGTCTCTACCCGCATCGAAGTGGTTGCCGACCGCGATGTCCTGGTCACGGGCACCGACAACGGCGAGTGGCCAAGCTATGCTGGCAACCTATCCAGCAACAAGTATTCTCCTCTGAACCAGATTAATGAGGACAATGTGGGTGACCTAGAGGTGTTATGGCGCTGGCGCTCACCGGATAATGACATCAGCGTAGTTCAAAACTCTGTATTCGAAGCGACTCCACTGATGATAGACGGGGTGTTGTACACCAGCACGTCGTTCAGCCAGGTGGCTGCTATTGATGCCGCCACAGGCAACACTTTGTGGGTATATGATCCGCAGTCTTATCAATATGCCCGCCCGCCCAACAATGGTTTTTTACATCGTGGTGTTTCATATCACGAAGACAGACAGGGGAAAAAGATTCACATTGCAACCGGTGATGCGCGTCTGATCGCACTGGATGCGGTAACGGGCAAGCCTATTGAATTCTTTGGTGCACTGGGTAACGGCAGCGTGAACCTGCTGACCGATGTGCCCCGTCTGAACCAGAGCACAATCATCCTCAATAATGCGCACAATCAACCCGACGTACCGGATTTGGCCGGTGCTGTGACTCAACTTGGCAACTCCTCCCCCGGTATTGTGTGTGACGATGTGTTGGTACTGGGCATACAAGTGCATGATGGTGAGGTGTTGCCTCCATCACCCCCGGGTGACGTGCGCGGTTTTGATTTAAACACCGGCGAGTTGTTGTGGACTTTCCACACCGTCCCTCGTGAGGGTGAATATGGCATTGATACCTGGGACAACGATTCCTGGCAGTTTAATGGCAATACCAACGTCTGGGCACCTATGAGCGCAGACGAAGAACTTGGCATGGTATACCTGCCCGTTAGTTGCCCCACAAACAACTATTATGGAGGGCGTCGGCCTGGTGACAACTTGTTCGCCAATAGCGTCGTGGCATTGGATTGCCGCACAGGAGCACGCCAGTGGCATTATCAGACCGTGCATCATGATATTTGGGATTACGACCTACCTGCCGCACCCAACCTCTTAGATATCACCGTGGATGGCGAAGCTGTAAAGGCACTCGCCCAAGTCAGCAAACAAGGTTTTGTTTATGTGTTGAATCGTGAAACCGGTGTGCCGGTGTGGCCTATCGTCGAAACACCGGTGCCGCAATCGGATGTGCCGGGCGAAGTCTCGTCACTCACGCAACCCATACCCACCAAACCACCACCGTTCGTTCGCCAAGGTGTGGTGCGTGAAGACTTTATCGACCCTGCCTCTATAGAAGACTATGACGTGGGGCCGCTCTATACACCACCTTCCACGAAAGGATTGGTCGTAACGCCTGGGGAAGGTGGCGGTGCGAACTGGGGCGGAGCCTCCTATGACCCTACTACCCAGATTCTGTACGTAAATGGCTTCGGACCGCTGACCTACGTAGTACGCTTACAGCAAGGCACTGAAGCCGATTTTTTCTACGTATTACCGGAACCGGTCTATGGCGCGTCCAGCGGGTCACCCTATACGGGTCTCGGATCAGCGATTACAGCCTATGACATGAATGCCGGGGAACTGCTCTGGCAGAAGGCTGGTGACGCAAATCAATCGGTCATGGGTAATTCCGCCTCCATGATTGCTGGTGATCTGCTGTTCTACAAAAACAGTGCGCTGAACACATTGAACATCCTGAACAAAAGCAATGGCAATTTGTTACGGGCGGTATCGTTAGGCGGCCGGCCCACTGGTTCGCCGATGACCTATGTATGGCAAGGCAAACAATATGTGGTGGTTGCCCTGGGCCGGCAGGACGAGTTAACCGAGTTGGTAGCGCTTGGCTTGCCGTAAGTACATCGGGTACGCAAACGGCGCCGAAATAAGCGATGTCACTGAAGAACCCCCATGATGATGGCACTTCTCATGTTGTGTTGAGCCCCTTGGAGTTTGTGGGGCGGCTTGCAGCCCGGTAAGCAGAGACCCTATTCGAGGACGCACTGTTCTGTTCGGGGCGTAGCGTTTGAAAAGGGTGTTAAGGGGGCGGCCATCCGCCTCGAGATAGAGAAGTGTCAGAATTGCGGTGGCAAGATGAAGATCATCGCTGGCATTGAAGATCCGGACGTTATTGAGAAAATATTGAAGCAGAAGAATTCTCCGGTTCTTATGGCGCCGGTAAGTATATGAAAGAGCAATGTGGTGAACTCGGCCGAAAACGGACAATGGCACCTCTCGGATCAGAGCACAGCCTGTATGACGGCGAAGGCTCTCTGGGTCAGTTCGAGCCGTCCAATGCAGAACTGGTAGCAAAAGAGAATAGCAGAAGAAGCATTGCGTACGCTAAAGCGTGGATTGGTGGATATAAATACGAGGACAAGCCTTATTAACGTTAGCCAACACACATGGATGCGCTCTCAGGTCACCTCAAATACACCGGGGTGACCTATCCCACCCATCATATGCGCGTGAGGGCGCGTAAGGGCACGTAGGGGTAAATCAAGT
>JAPKBI010000210.1 GCA_028823475.1 Halioglobus sp.
CACATGAGGGCGAGCGCTTTGCCCCGATTGAAGAAAACGTACGTATTTATGATCAGTTGTACAAAGAGGTCTATCTGAAGATGTATGACAGGCTCAATCCTCTGTACAGCTCCATCCGGGAAATAACCGGATATCCGTTCTAGCACGCAAGAACTCCCAGCGAGGGAGCCCGAGGGAACGGGTTTTGGAATTGGCCGGTCGATGCTGACCGGCCTGAATCAAGGAAAAAAGGTATCAGCTAGTGCGCCAAATACTTAGGCAGGCCTAAGCGGCAGCTGATTCTTCTTTATCTTTATCATCTTCTTTATCATCTTCAGGTTCCAGTACTGCCAATCGCGCCTCTAGCTCATCGACCTTTTGCTGTAACTTGACGTTTTCTGCTTTGGCCTTACTCGACGATTTTTGCAGCATTTCATTCGCTGTTGTTTTCTCAGCAAGTTTCTTTTTGCTAGCGTCCAAATTCTTTTTCATCGCTGCAGCATCGTATTGTTTCAAGGCCTTAATCTCTGCACGATCTTCCGCAAGATCTTTTTGTAGGCCCTTGATACGTTTCTTCTGTGTAACGACTTCGTCTTCCACCTTTTCACAACGATGGGTTAATTCGCGGTTAAGCTGATCAGTACGTTTGTTTGCTGTGCCCTCGGCAGAGATTGCAGTCAGCTGCGCCAGTTGTTTTTCAATGACGACTTTCTGTTCTTGCTGTTTTTTTACTCCGAGCTCAATCTCGGCGGATTTTGCATCCAGTTGATCTTGGTACTGAGATCTGAGGCTGTCTTCAAGTTCAATTATTTTTTCCAGTTTTGAGGCTGTAAGCATGTAGTGTGTCCTGCTGGTTTGTTGGTTTGGGTCTCGCAGTGAGGCCGCTTGTCGAATATGCCAAGCCCACTACTGCGGTAGGTGCAAATCCGCGCGCACTATACACTATAATGCTACAGCTTTGGAAAATTCCTATTTTTATAACAAATTCATGTGTTTAGCAGATTATGTTAGGCGTGCAATAGTGAGCACCATCCACTGTCACCAAGGCACCACATGCAATTGACCAACCAGCCGTCAGACCGCGGGCTGCGGCTGCGGACCTCTTACCAGCTTGCCTGGCATAGCGCCCGTATCATGACCGTTTTCGCGAATGATCTCACCACTGCAAATCGTCAGCCGATACCCGTCAACCCGCTGTACCAGCCTTCGCGCATTAGCGGGGAGGTCATACACCATTTCCGGGGGGTGGATCGTCAGAGACTCATAATCAATCACATTAATGTCTGCCTTCATGCCTGGCGCGATTAATCCTCGATCATGCATGCCGTAGAAATTGGCTGTTGCTTGGGTCTGGCTATGGATAAGTTGCTCGATAGGAATACGTTCTCCCCGTGTCCGGTCGCGCGCCCAATGGGTTAATAGGTAGGTTGGCATGCTGGCGTCGCAAATCAGACCACAATGCGCACCGCCATCAGACAGGCCAAACACCGCATTAGGGTGCAGCATCATTTCCCGCAGCGCCTCAAAGTCACCATTGGAGTAACCCAACAGTGGCATATACAAAATTCCTTTGCCCTCGCGCTCCAACATAGTGTCGTATGCAAACTCGGCTGGACTGCAGCCGTTCACTTTTGCCTGAGCCAGAACGCTCTTCTCCGGGCCCGGCTCATAGTCAATAGGATCACCTAGAGGGAACATATTGCCCCATGCGCTCAGTGTCTGCGTAAAGACTTCAGGCAAGCCAGCAAGGTCTGGGGGATTATCGAGTATTTCACGCCGCAAAGCAGGCTCTCGCAACGCCGCTACCCGTTTTGCCAGTGGCAACTGTGCGACTTGCTGATATGCATCGTGCAGAATAAATGGATGCCCGGAGCTCTCAAGGCTGAACAACACACCAGCAGGGCGTTGCGCTACCTGTGGTGTCAGCGTGCCACCGGCGGCTCGATCCTCATCAACCGCGGCGAGTAAACGTTGCCACTGCTCGGGATCACTATTGTTTTGCAGGCAGGCAAAAGTCACTGGCCGGCCCGTTTCCTGGCCCACTTGCCGCATCCATGCCAATTCTTCTTCTTCCGGGTCCAGGTCACTGGCCACTTCAAGCACACCATAGCCAACTTCACCCAAAACACGTCCAATCCCGATAACTTCCTCGCGGTCTGCGGTGGTGCCCGGCGCGAGTTCTCCGTCTTTTGCACGGTGCAAAATCGTGCGTGTGGTAGAAAAACCAAGAGCGCCGGCCTCAAGCCCTTCTTTAACAATTGCCGCCATGGCGGCGACTTCCTCAGCGCTGGCCTTCTCATTATTCGCCCCCCGATCGCCCATAACATAGGTGCGCACAGCGCCATGGGGAACCTGCGCGACGAAATCGATGGCGTGAGGAATACTTTCAATAACGTCAAGATACTGTGGAAACGTTTCCCACTTCCAATCGATACCCTCTGCGAGCGCAGCGCCCGGTATATCCTCGACACCCTCCATGAGTTGTATTAGATAGTCTTCTTTACCTGGCTCAACAGGCGCAAACCCTACTCCACAGTTACCCATAACAACCGTCGTCACGCCATTCCAGCTTGAAGGAGAGAACATGGGGTCCCAGGTAACCTGACCATCATAGTGCGTGTGAATATCTACCCAACCAGGCGTGACCAACAAGCCGGTAGCATTAATCTCCTTTTTAGCGGGTCCGATATCTTTACCAACCGCAACAATACGCCCTGCTGTTATCGCTACATCACTGTGCTGACCCGGTGCGCCACTACCATCTATCAGCGTTCCATTACGGATAACCATATCGTACATAAGGAATTCATCTTTTTTAGAGAAACGGATACTGACAAGATAACTCAATTCTCGCAGGAATGCCTGCGTCCATCTTCGCTAGAAGCCTCAACCATACCAACCACTTCAACGGGTCATGGGCGGAGGTCTGCAATTGTGCTACCCAATCCCAAGGGTGGTGCAGACCCTGTGGCGACAAGCGCTAGCCCGCAACGTAGAGACTACCACCGACAAATAAAATCGACAAAACATACGTTATCGGGAAAAGGTAACGAGAGCGCCGGTCCAGTCTATCGCCGTTTTCGAATAATCCGCGACTGTCCAGCACCCACACCCGCAGATTGACGGCAACGCTGGCGCACATGGTTACAAAACTAATAATCATGAATGACCCCAACACGGTAAGGTAGGATATTTTTGGCAGACTTCCACTAAACATGATCTGATAGGCAACCACCGTAAGAATGCCCAAAAAGGTAATATCCATGCGGTCGCCCACCGAAGACCGGTCCATCCAGAACACCGACCAGGACAGGATGACAAAAATCATGACAGGGAAGCCAACCAATCGCAGCGTGTACCGGGGGTTGCGTTCAACATCAAGCTGGACTTTAAAAGCACTCAAACGGCTTTCGCCACCGCTCAGGTAACGCGGCTGATGCCCCACGATTGAGCTGGATAATTTGGGTGTATACCACTGCGGTATTTTAACTTTATGCTGACCATCGTCCCACATGCCGCTGCTCGCCGGATCTACACGCAAAACTACCTGCTCACTGTCAAACCCCAGCACCTCAAAAATGGCTTCCAGCTGCTGCGTATCGAACGGGTAACGCGCCAAGTTGAAATGTGACTTTGCCACCCCTTCGATTTCTTCGGTGTAATATACGCTGCCGTCCGACGTTATTCGTAAAACAACCCCCTCCTGCTCAAATCGTCCCGCTTGATTGGCTAGAAACAGCTGAGGCCACCACCCCGTGAATACCTCGTTAAACTGGAAATACCCTTGGTAATACTGATTATCGTAACCGGTCACCGCAGGATCAAATGCCAACCTTGAGTCCTGCCAATGCATACTGATTACACCCTCAAAGTGGAACGTTTCATCCTCTTCACTAATGAAGTTGACATTACTGAGATAAAAGCCAATATCGACGACTACGGGGCCGTCACTATCAGGCGGGCCTAGGACGTTGTTCTTTGCTTGTGTGCTAACACAAAAAAAGACAAGCATGCTCAGTAATGCATATCGGGCTATCAACGACATTGTTATTGGGCTCCTAACGCTCAACGGATACAGGCACGCGAAGAGTACTCATAACTTCATCCCGTGGCTAGCGGATATCTGAACTCAAAGACGTAATGTTAAACAAAAATGACACTGGGCTCTAGAGAATATAGAGTTACCGCACAGCTCTAATTTCCGAGTAAATTTTTATGCTACGACGAGAACGAACACTTTTAGTGAGTGTTTTTAGCGCCATTCTATTTCTGCTATATGGGGACCAGTGGATGACCATGCTGGGAAACCCCCTATGGTTTGCAGGAATTTCAATCTGGCTATTCGGGGTGATCTTGTTTGCATCAATTGGCGCAGTTAGACATGCCGAAATTATTGCAGGCAAGCTGGGCGAACCTTACGGGACGCTGATTTTAACCATCGCAGTGACAACCATCGAAGTCACAATGATTGCCAACG
>JAPKBI010000211.1 GCA_028823475.1 Halioglobus sp.
GTTATCCTAGTGACAGGAAGTAGCACCGGCATTGGTCAAGAAACGGCGCTGCATATGGCGCGCAAAGGCCACGATGTCTACGCCGCAGTCCGCAGCCCTGACACTGCCACCGAGTTGAAAGCGTTAATTGCAGCGGAAAGTTTGCCTGTTAGCGTTATCCGGCTGGATTTGGTCGACCCCGATTCGATTGTAACCGCTGTAGCAGAAATTATGACTCGTAGTGGCCGTATCGATGCGCTGGTCAACAACGCTGGCATCGGCGGTGGCCGCGCCGTGGAGGAGACACCGATGCACGAAGTCCGCGAAATTTTTGAGACCAACTACTTCGGCAACGTCAATGTATTGCGCGCTGTAACCCCCATCATGCGCCAACAAAAATCTGGCAGGATTGTCACCGTCGGCTCACTTGCCGGCCGTGTTGTCATGGGCTGTCACGCTCACTATTCTGCATCCAAGTGGGCAATGGAAGGTCTCAGCGAGGCACTGGCGCAGGAAATGGCCGAATTCAATGTGAAGGTGGCCATTATCGAGCCAGGCTGTGTCCTAACGCCCATCTGGGGCAAGGGGTCATTACCGACAGAACCTTCACCCTACCTCAAATCTCTGCAACGGCTGGGACGCTTTTTTGAGTTCGGTCTGCGCCGCCCGGCCATGCCCACTGACGTGGCCAGCGCGATCGCCCACGCCATCGAATCGGACAAGCCGCACTTCCGCTATCCGGTTGGACCGGACGCCGTAGAAAGTGTTTCTGCTCGCGCCAAGGTATCGGATGATGAGTGGATAGAAGCCAACTGTTTACAGGGCGAGGCCTTCAGTGATCGATGGCTAGAGTTGGTCGGCGTGGACTATTATCGGGACTAGCCGCTTTTACGCAAACGACGTGCCTTATTGAGCAAAGAAGGTCTTCTCTTATCTGGACCAACGGTACAGCCCGATCCAAAAGCTACATCCTGGTTAAAACCTTGCACTGGTGACTCGGCGTCCGCAATGCCTCAAAAGCATCGGGCAGGTCATCCAAGGAGACGATATCCGTCACCATAGGCGAAACGTCAATGCGTCGTTCGCCAAGCATCGCGACACACGTATCAAAATCATCACGTGTGTAGGCGATGGCAAACTGTATGCGCAGTTCCTTCACCAAACCAAAGAAAGGAATAATGGCATCTGGCTGCTCACACACGCCCACCGGAATAATCTTACCGTGATGGGGTGCCATCTCGATGCACTGCTGTAGCAAACCCGGGGCACCCACACATTCAAAAATCACATCTGGCGCGCCGCCCGCTATATCCGAGAATTGTTGCAATAGGCCCTCAGCTCCGCTGTCTAAATCGGGGTGAATCACAGCAGTAGCCCCCATCGTCTTCGCCAACGCAGCGCGGGTTTTGGTGACTTCACTGACGATCACTTCCCTCGCGCCGAAAAAACGACACCACAACGCCACTGCCAGACCGATGGGGCCGGCCCCGATCACCATCACCCGACTACCCGCTTTGACATCGGCTACCCGCACGGCGTGAATCCCTACCGCCAAAGGTTCGACCAACGCCGCGCTTTGCAGGTCCAGATCATCTGGCAGTAAAATCGTTTCGCGTGAACCCGTGGTGACAAACTCGGCAAAGCCCCCCGGGTCATCGACTCCGGACACTTTCTTATTAGCACACTCAAAGAAATGTCCAGCAGCACAGGGCAGGCAGCGCCCACAGCCGATAAAGGGCATTGCGCAAACGCGGTCCCCTACCGTCCAGTTGCCGTCTGCTTCTTTACCCACCTCGACAATCTCGCCGACATATTCGTGACCCAGAATCTGGCCACAGCAGGCCGTCGTTAATCCCTCCCGAGTCGCATGTAAATCAGTACCGCAGATACCACAGAAACTCACTTTCATCACTAGTTCAAAAGGCTCCGGCACGGGGTCGGCTACCGATTCCAGTGCTAGGGGCTGACCAACTTCTTTGAACACTGCCGCTTTCATACGCTATCTCATTTGTTGAGGGTTACAGGTGGTGTATGTGACTGCGTCTAGGTTGCTATGATTCTGACGGGTGCACGCTGGCGGCAACACTGGGACGCTCTGTAACGCGCTTGAACCAGGCCTGCAGGTGAGGTAATGATTCAGGAATTCCCTGACCAATTAAGGCACCGAAATCTGCAAAGGCAAACAGTTGTATATCGGCCAAGGTGAATCGGTCACCGCACACGAACGTCTTGCCCGCCATTTGTGGCTCCAGCCAGGCCCAGGAATCCTGCACGGTGGCTTTCAGATCATCTGCCGCATGCGGAATGACTCGATATCGATCTTTAAATAGCCCTATTGCTTCTGCACTGCGAAACGCCAGCGTCATGGGTTCGAGGATGCGCGTATCAAATCGCCGATTCCACATCCGCGTTTCTGCACGCTCTTCCGGCGTGGCACCGATCAACGAGGGGCCGTCAGTCACTTCATCGAGGTAACCGCATATCACCGTCACTTCCGCTATCACACTGCCGTCATCGAGCTGCAAACAGGGTGACTGGGCTGACGGGTTGAGTTTCCTGAAATCATCGCCAAGATTTTCACCCGCCATGATGTCCACTTCCTGAACCGGTAAATCTAAGCCACGCTCTGCGATAAACATTGCGACGACGCGAGGGTTAGGACCTAAAGACGTATAGAGTTTCATTATTTTCTCCTTGTAATGTAGCGATGGATCTGAAAGCCAGAGGATTTATCCTGCGGTGAAAAACGAGCACATTGACAGTGTCTTTTAACTATCTTGACGCCTACATTATCGGATACAAAATAAACAGTCAAATCTGATTGTTTTTTATAAATAGGTTTGCTAACGTGCCCTTTGAACACTCGTTGCCGACTAGGGACGGTGCCTGTTGAAAGGCACTTCCCCGCGCCTCTATCGAATAAACAAAAACACAACCATCATCTCAGGAGACACACATGGATCTCGGACTGTCTGGAAAAAAAGCTGTCATCACCGGTTCAACCCGCGGCATTGGTCGTGCCATTGCCAATCTGCTTGCCGATGAAGGCGTTGACCTAGCAATTTGCGCACGCCAGCAAGCTGACGTTGATACTGCTATCGCCGAGCTCAGCGCTAAAGGCGTCAAAGTCGTAGGCTCTGCTATTGATGTGGCTGACGGCGAAGCCTATAAAGCCTGGATTGCAGAGATGGGCGCGCAGTTGGGCGGCATTGATATCTTTGTACCCAATGTCAGCGCAGGCGGTGGCAATATGAGTGAAGAGGGTTGGCAGAACAATTTCAACGTTGACCTTCTTGGCACAACTCGCGGCGTCGAGGCGGCCACGCCCTTTCTCGAGAAATCTTCTGCGGCAGCCATCGTCGTTATTTCCAGCACCGCGGGTGTGGAAACATTTATGGGGCCTCAACCCTACAACGCCATTAAGGGCGCACTCATCATCCACGCCAAACAGCTAAGCCAAGCTCTGGCACCTAGCGGAATTCGCGTCAACTGCGTCTCGCCCGGCCCGATCTATATAGAAGGCGGTGCATGGGAATATATTAAGAACAATATGGCCGAACTCTACGACAGCACACTGGCGCAAATCCCTCAGGGCCGCATGGGCTCTGCAGAAGAAATAGCCAACGCCGTGGCCTTTCTGGCCAGTCCAGCTGCGAGCCTAATCACGGGCGTAAACTTGGTAGCAGACGGTGGCTTCACCAAGCGCGTGCAGTTATAAAATGAGCAAGAGCGATCGCGTTGACGTCTACCTTGTTGCAGGCGGGAAGTATCATAATATTGACCATGCAAGGCTTGAGATACTGAAGTTGCTCGCGGAGCAACCTCGCATCAAGGTCTTGGTGGGTTCTGACTTCAGTGACATCGAGGCCATCTGCGCCAGTGATGTCCTGATCACCTACACCTGCGACATCATTCCCACGGAAGACGAAACTCGCTGCCTTACAGATTACGTCAACAACGGTAAAAAATGGTTCGCTCTGCACGGCACAAACTCCATTCTGCAGTTCTTGGAGCCTGCTGCTGACGGCACGCCTCGCGTGGACTGTCCAGAAGACAACATGTCCTTCATGGAAGTACTGGGCAGCCAATTCATGTCGCATCCCCCCATTCATGAGTACGAGGTCCACATCACGGAACCAGATCATCCGTTGGTGAAAGGCATTCCCAGTTTCAAAGTGGACGATGAACTCTATCTGTGCAAATTTCACGGTGAGCACCAGACATTGCTACATACGCACTGGTCAGATCCCGTAGAGAATTTTATTCGGGACGACTGGATGAAAGACACTGATGTGCAGCCTGTTTTGTATATTCACCCCTACGGAACCGGCCAGGTTCTGTATCTAACGTTAGGACACTGTCGCGGGAAATACGACATGCAACCCTATATTGAGGAGTACCCAGTGCCTGAAGAAGGCGCTTGGAAAACTCAGGAATTCTATGAGTTGTTGCGCCGTGGCATCCTGTGGGCGATGG
>JAPKBI010000017.1 GCA_028823475.1 Halioglobus sp.
AATCTCTGTGAAATGGATGATATGGTTGCTCAAGGTTATGCAGGGGGCGTGCCCATGGGCGGAGATCTGCCCCCTGCCGCCGTCGCCAACGCGTCTCCCCGCTTTCTCGTTTCTGCCAGTATGGACACTGGCACCCCTGAATACCCGGGCAGTCCCCTACAGCGTATCCAGCTGGTTAAAGGCTGGCATGAGAATGGCGAACTGCAGGAGAAAGTACTCGGCGTCGCCGGCGGGGACAACAATGCTAGCGTAGACATCAATACTTGCGAGCCCACCGGCAGCGGCAATAGTCAACTTTGCAGCGTGTGGCAAGATAACGACTTTAATCCTTCTGCACAGGCTTTTTATTATACCCGCGTGTTGGAAAATCCCAGCTGCCGCTGGAGTCAGCGCATCTGTGCCAATGCCGGCGTGCGCTGCGACGATCCAGAGAGCATTCCTCAAGGGATGGAAAACTGCTGTGCGCCAGAGCACCAGAAAGTTATTCAAGAGCGCGCATGGAGCTCGCCGATCTGGTACACGCCGCCAGTGCAATCATTCTGAAAAGCGCATTATTAGGATACCCTGTCGCTTGCGGCTAAGCGCTCGGGCTTGAATGTCTCTGCAGACCGAGTAATATTATGATCCGGAAGCCGAAAAAAAGGGTTAAAAGCCCAGGAAGCCAACTATGACATCACTACCTCAATTTAGCGCCGCGCTGACGCTGTTACTTTGCCTGCCCACGGCAGGTGCCCTGGCACAATCTGTGGGCAACGTCGTAGGAGAGCGGGTAACTTATGATGGCGGTGTGGTCCGCGTCTGTGGTGAGGGTGGCGGCCTTGATCCCTGCCTCGATGCCAACGGACAAACCTATGCTCAGGAGGTCAGAGGACCCAGTATAGACAGTGAATCCGAAGACCAACTCATGGCCGAGGCAGCACGCATCAGAGCAGAATCCCCCGATCAGTTGCAGCAGACCATTGGCGAAATGGAAAAGGGCTACAACCCTGATGTCCACGCGACAGAAGGGCTGCCTCACTAATTATGGGGAACGAAATTGCCTGCCAAAGCTGTGATCTGCTGGTGAACGTCGCAGCTACGAAACACGGCGAAAGCGCATCCTGCCCGCGCTGTGGATGCTTTTTGACCCGATGCTACGATGACACCACCCGCCGCGTACTTGCCTACTCTAGCGCCGGCCTGATGTTTCTAGTTTTCGCCAGCAGCTACTCCTTTCTTTCTCTCTCCAAAAGTGGCGTCGAAAGTAACATCACGCTGTTGCAGACGCCCGCCGCGCTATGGTCTTACGGCATGCCAGAAGTTGGAGCACTCGTCGCCGCATTCATTATCGTTATCCCCGCGACAGTGCTGGCGATGATGGCAGCGCTGTGCATCCTCATCAACCAAGGCCGTTATCATTCATGGTTGGTGCCGCTAGCGAAAGGCATTTTTTTAGGCCAGCAGTGGTCTATGGTAGAAGTATTTATCATTGCCGTAATTGTCGCTATGGTAAAAATTGCCGCGATGGCGACCGTAGTGATTGGTATTTCCTTCTGGGCTTATGCCGCATTTACGGTCTGCTTCACTCTAGCAGTGTCCAGCCTTGACCGTTACCAGTGCTGGGAGCGTATTGAAGCGCTGAGAGCGCAGTGAGTGTTTTGCCTGCAACAGCAGCACAAAGCAACCTCGCAGCGTGTCATATGTGCCTAAAAATGGCCCCTGCCGACGTGCATCAGTGCCCTCGCTGCGGTTCCGCAATGCACCTGCGGAAGAGCGACAGCATCCAGCGCACTCTGGCACTACTCATCACCGCTTGCCTGCTTTATATCCCAGCCAATCTCTACCCCGTTATGTATACTGATTCCCTCGGCTCTGCCGAAGGCACCACAATAATGGGGGGCGTAGTGCTACTGATTAACTTGGGTTCGGCGCCGGTCGCGCTGGTCATTTTCATCTTCAGCGTGATGGTTCCGTCGGCGAAATTAATGGCCATGTTTTACCTTGTCTGGTCTGTACAACAGCAGTCTTCCCTAGACCTGCGAAAGCGCTCAACCCTCTACCGTATAACAGAGTTTGTGGGGAAGTGGTCCATGGTGGATATCTTCGTGGTGACCATACTGGTTGCGCTCGTGCAGCTTGGTGGAATACTGATGATTAAGCCCGGTATCGCAGCCCTGTTATTCGCCGGCGTCGTTATCATCACTATGATCGCGGCAGAAAATTTCGATTCCCGTCTCATCTGGGACAATATGGAAGAAAAAAATAGTGCCAACTGAACACGCTAAAGTCAGCAAGAGTCGCAAAATTTCCGGCATTTGGTTCATTCCTTTGCTCGCACTTGTACTGGGCGCCTATATGGTTTTACACAACTGGATGACCCAAGGTCCGAACATCGAGATTGCCTTCAAAACTGCTGACGGCTTGGAAGAAGGAAAAACCAAGATAAAGTATCGCAATGTCAACATGGGTCTGGTTAATGAAGTACGTTTGAACGAGCATCTCGACGGCGTGATCGCCAAAGTTAAAATGGATCCTCAGTCCGTACCACTGCTCCTCAAAGATACCGGGTTTTGGGTTGTCACTGCTCGCGTTGGGCTGGGCAACATCACCGGCCTTGATACACTTCTATCTGGCGCCTATATAGAGCTGGCGCCTGGCTCCGACAAAACGCAAGAGAGAAAATTTGTGGGGTTGGAGCAGCCACCGCTAACCCCTGCAGATGCACCCGGACTGCGGCTGAAACTGACCAGCAATCACGCATCCTCTGTTACCGCTGGCGATACAGTACTGTACAAAGGCTATAAGGTTGGGCGGGTTGAAACCATGACATTCGATCCCGACGATAAGCTCGTACACTATCAGATATTCATCGATGCCCCTTACCACGAACTGGTTAATAGCAGTGTCCGCTTCTGGGATGTTAGTGGCATATCCGTGAGCACAGGCGCAACTGGCTTCAAGGTTCAAACCGGTTCGATAGACACCATATTATTCGGCGGCGTGACTTTCGGTGTGCCGACGGGCATCAAAGAGGGCGGTAAAGTAACAAAAAATTCTACGTTCGAGTTATACAAGTCCTACAAGAACATACTGGAAAATCCTTTCCGTTTTGGAGCCTACTATGTGGTTTCTTTTAACCACTCTGTCAAAGGGCTAAGCCCTGGAGCGCCCGTTGAATACCGTGGCATTAGGGTCGGCAACGTCGTACGGGTGCTATTTAAAGAGGGCCAGTCGGAGCAAATTGAAGCGGGGCAGGAAGGCGAAGGTGCTCCTATCCCCGTTTTAGTGTATGTCGAGCCCGGCCGCATGGAACTATCTGATACCGAGGCTTCGCTCATAGTCGTCGAGGAAACGATCAGATTAGGGGTGCAAAATGGGCTCCGGGGGTCCATGGAAAGGGGCAACCTACTCACAGGAGCACAATATATTAATCTTGATTACTACCCTACTGCTGCCCAGGCCAGTCTCGGAACCTTCATGCAATACACCACCATTCCAACTATTGAAACTGGACTGGCGCAGCTCGAGGAAAAAGTGACGTCCATCCTGAACACCATCGATGCTCTCCCATTAGCAGACACGGTAGCCAGCCTCAACCAGAACCTAGAAAGCCTGGAGTCCATTTTGAACAATCAGAGCACTCAGCAGCTGCCAACGCATCTAGACCAAACGGTGCAGGAACTCAGAGACGCAATAAGCAGTCTGGCGCCTAATTCGGACGCCTCTCAAACTCTCAATTCGAGCCTACTGTCCCTGAACCGCACTTTGGCCAACCTGGAATCCTTAACAGGCACATTATCCAGACAGCCTAGTGCTGTGATATTTCCTTCCAGCCCAGAGGTCGACCCTATTCCGGAGGTGAGCGAACAATGAAAATCGCGTGTTTATTATTAGTGATGCTGTTGTCTGGCTGTGCGAGCCAGACAGTTGAGCCTAGCTATTATCTGTTGCGCTCAAATCAGGATTTACCGTCTAGCAAGCTCAGCCCATCCGTAGACTTTGCCCTCGGCACAATAGAAATTGCGCCCTACCTAAACCAGCTCGGACTAGTGATAGAAATCTCTGACAGCCAAATTCGCCCAGCAGTCAACCATCTCTGGGCTGAGCCCATCTATGATGGCGTGCGCACACTCCTCACTACAGACATTGCACAAGCCAATGGTCAGGAGCTCATGCCGGCAAAACTCAGTAAAGACGCTACCGTGGTTAATATCCGTATCGATAAACTCGACGGAACGCTCGATGGTAAGGCGCAAATTTTGGCCTACTGGTGGCTGATTCGTGATGACGAGGTGGTCGATCTCAATCGCTTCTCGAAATCACGCGCTCTGAGGGCAGACGGGTATAGCGCCATGGTCGACGCGGAGACAGCACTGCTAGAAGAACTGGCAAAGATGATAGCTGCGTCACTAGTTCCGCCACCATCCAAATCAAAATAAAAATCTAGATTGGGAGCGGGATAAAAACCTTCGACACTGCATATACCGCACCTGTCACTGTGCGGTTATCTGAATCACTGACGATACCTGCCATCATCTCCTGCAGCACAATGATTTCACCAAACAGACGCTCGAAGCTTAAGTTGTCTACCACGCCCCATTTCTCATAAGTAATTATGTAGTGTTCGCCATTAGGCTTGCGAGTATTTTTTAGCTTCCACACTAACATCTCTACATTCTGAGCACTGGTTAACAATACCTCTGCCTCAAGCTGATCAGGCAAAAACATCTCAGGCTGGTAGGCATAAGCCTGCCGCAACATACTTCCCAAGCCAACGACTAGGGCGAAGACGCGGTCACCGACAAAAGAGGGACTGAAGGCCAGGTTCATGGCATCGGTCCCCTGATTATATTCAAGTTCCAGGAACTGCAACTTGTATTGATGGACCTTCAGCTGGGCGAGGCGGCCTTCAATGGTCATGCCAGGATTTTTAGCTAACTGTTCAGGGTTTCGTTCATACAACATGACCACCAGCTCAAGGACGTCTTCTCGTGTTTTGGTGATAAATTGGTCCGTGACGAGGTCGATATCCGACTTGACCAGATTTTTTAACTCATAACCACCACAGGCACAGAGAAACAACGGGACCAGCGCTACTAGCAGCAATCGCATTATTCAATATTATCCTGAGTTACAACAAGCATCAACTCCATGCAATGGCATTATTCAGTCCCGTTAATGCATTGCCAAACCGAAACGCTCGCACAAAAATCGTGAGATGCCATCTTCATTGTGGTGCCCAATAACGGCCGTAGCAACGGCTCGGACTTCATCTTTTGCATTACTCGGCGCATAACTCTCATCCGCTATCGCGAACATACTAAGGTCATTGTCACTATCGCCGAAACAAATTATCCGACTAATGCCAAGATCCTGCTTCAGCTTAGAAACCGCCTCTCCCTTACTGGCCGCACTGTGATGAATATCTATCCAGTATAAGCTTTCACCTTCAATTGCAGTGCCGGCATAAGCCATCAAGTGTTCTTGAGTTTGGACTAGATCAGCGACAGACTCAATCGCCTCCCGTGCGCCCAATGCGCTGATGTTGGTTATTTCGGCACCAGAGGGCATTTCAGTGACCGGAAGAATCTCTATACCCCGGTCTTGACTGAAGATCTTGGCGAGCCGCCGCTCTGTATCGTTCTGCATTGGCAGATGGTAGACGACGTGGCGATTACTCGGCTCTACCGTAAAAATAAAAGGCGTTACCGCGACGGATAGAAAGACCTCTAGAACAGTGCCAATTTCGGAACGCGTTAACAAGTTACTGTGACTGTAAAGATCACTTTCGGGGCGCCAGATCAGCACCCCGTTTTTATAAATATGCGGCAGCGTAAAGCCGTGGCCATTTAGCAAATTCCGCGCAGACTGTAATGTGCGCCCGGTGGCAACCGTATAAGCAATATCACGCTCGCGTAGCTGCAGCAGAGTATGGCGTGTATGCTCGGACACCTGCGATTTCTTATTTAATAGGGTGCCATCCAGATCAAAAACTATGAGGTCCATCAACGTCGATATCCATTTTCTTGAATTACACTCTCGGACCTCAGTTTGGCCCCCCTTTTTCTCATCTGAATTCCAATTCAAACAAAAGCGAGTAATAGTACAACCGAAAGGTATACAGATGTATACTTTTTGAAAAACTTGATAATATAAACTCAAGCAACACATTAGCCACGCAGGATAGTGAAGTCTCGCACCTGCAATGAGGAGACAAGCATGGCCGCATCTGCCGAGAACCTGCCGCCCATCGAAGATATTTTTAATCCTAATTCGCAAGAATACATGAAAAACCCGATTACGCAGTGCCTTGAATTGGCCAAGCGCGGACGACTTGTTTGGTATGAGCCCTGGCAGGCCTGGATCATTACTCGTTTGGACGACATCATGGCATGCTGGAAGACAGAGCCTTTATCCTCTGACTTTTATGACTGGGAGTTCGCCCCAAGCAGGCCGCCTGAAGACGAATGGAGTAACTTCGAGCGCGCCCTGATCGGACACAGCCTGCTTGCAGACCCCGACCATCATCGCCTAGTGCGACGCGTCACTGCTCCAGCTTTCTCTCGCAATGTCGTAGACAAAATCCAAGCTAAAATTGAACCCGAGATAAAAAAACTTTTCGATGAACTGGGTGAGCTCGATGTTTTCGACTACAACGAAAAAATCGCCTTCCACATACCTTTTATATCTATCACGCGCATGGTTGGAATACCTGAAAAATACTGGCCGGAAATCAAGCAAGTGATCGTCACCTTCACCGAGACGTGGAACCCCACCATCTCCGATGAGCAACGCGAAAGTGCCCGTCAGGACAGCAACCGAGCTATCGACATTATCAAGAAAATTATCGACGAGCGACGAACTGCGCCGGTACAGGACGATTTTCTCAGTACACTACTGCGTATCGAAGCGGAGAACGAAGGCTTCGAAGAAGGTGACATCATCACACTTGTTCTCGCTCTAATCGGCGCGGGCGCAGATACGACTTTGGTCGCTCAACAGTGGACAGTGTATGCACTACTTAAAAACGACCGGGACCAGATCGCAAAGGCGCTTGCAACGCCGGAAAGTTTTGCTAACGCGTTCTGCGAGGTCAATCGCTGGGGTCTCTCCTCTAAAATGGGTTTTGCGCGTTATGCCCCGCAAGACATGGAGTTTATGGGGCAGCAGTTGCGCAAAGGGGTGATGGTGTTGATGATGCCACATCTGAAAGATTACAATCCAGACTACTATGAAAATCCTGAAAAATTTGATGTGGAGCGGGTGTTCGACCCGGACGTATTATTTGGCTACGGCCCCCGCTTCTGCATTGGTGCTGCCCTGGCCAAGCGTCAGCTCTACCTGACTATTTCAGAGCTATTCAAACGGTTTCCTAATGTGGAACTAATGGAAGAGCCAGAGCGTGATGCCAGTGACCACAACGCGGTCGTATTTAAGCAACTGCTATTAAAAACCAACAGCGGGTGATGTCCATTCCTGGCGTGTCGGCGGATTAAGCGCCAACACGTTATCTTCTAATAGCAGGCAAGGCACTAAGTAGTTGAAACGCTTCGAACACATTATTGAACGCGCTTGTGATCATCAAGGGGGGCATTCCTATCTGGAAGAGATGATGCCCACGGTGCGAAGCACTCGGGCACTGGTTCAAACGAAAGATAATCGCTGGCTGGCACAGATGACCCGCTGCGTCTTTCAGGCGGGCTTTGTGTGGCGCGTTGTTAATCACAAATGGGATGGTTTCGAGGAAGTATTCTTTGGTTTCCCGCCAGAAAAAATTGTCATGCTCAGTCCGGATCAGATCGACCGCTTCGCGCAAAACCCGCGCATCATTCGCAACCGCCAGAAAGTAGTGGGCGTCCAGGCCAACGCTCAATTTATACTGGATATCACGCAAGAGCATGGTAGCTTTGGGAAATTTATCAGCAGATGGCCGGCACACGATTTGATTGGACTGTTCGCCCTGATGAAAAAGCGTGGCAGTCGATTAGGCGGTATGACCGGACAACGCGTATTGCGCAATATGGGAAAAGACACCTTTATCCTCACCGGTGATGTCGTTCGCTGCCTGCAACACAGTGGTCTTGATATTGGCAATAACCCCAGCAGCAAGCGCGAGCTAGGGCTGATACAGAATACCTTCAACGATTGGCATGAAGAAACAGAGCTTCCTTACAGTCATATCAGCCGAATCTGTGCTCTGTCTTTGTAGCAAGCCCCAGAAAAACCGACCGGTAGCCGTACTCTACAGACGATTATTGACGCAGTTGCACATGACTAAGGAACAGCGTAGCCGTCAGCAGTAACACCGCACCACTTTGATGCGCAGTCGCCAGAGACACCGGCACATGCAGTAGCAGTGTACTGATACCCAGACTCATCTGCATCCACAGCGCCACCATCAATAAAATTGCACCCAGTTTTCCATGCCCCTTTGGCGTGCTGCGATAAACCATGATGGCAAACACATTCAGCAATACGAATAGCGCGTAAGCAAGCATACGGTGATTAAATTGTATGGTCGTAATATCCTCAAACATCGCAAGCCATGGCGGTGCAGACGCATACAGTCCAGGTGGTATAAAAGAGGCGCCCATTAGTGGCCAAGTGGAGTAAGCCAGACCGGCTCGAGTGCCGGCCACTAGGCCGCCCGATAGAATCATCAGATACACCAGCGCCACCAGCGCCAACGTCCACCGAGCGTGGTTGTTGTCTTTTTTCTCTCGAGTAGGCTCCTTTGCAAACAACAAGCCAAACACGAGCCACAGCATATAACCATAAATGGCCACCGCAACGCCCAGATGCGCAGTGAGACGGTATTGGCTAACACGTGGGTTATCCACCAAGCCACTCTTCACCATGTACCAACCTAAAAAGCCTTGTACTCCACCCATAAAAAGCAAGATCAGCAGACTTGGCGCAAGTCCCGGCCTCACGCGCCGGCGCAAGAAAAAATAGAGCATCGGTAGTGCAAATAAGATCCCAATTACACGCCCTAGCATGCGGTGCAGGTACTCATACATAAAGATCGATTTGAATCCATCAAGACTCATACCAGTATTCGTTTTTTGATATTCGGGAAACTGCTTGTACTTATCAAATTCCTGCAGCCAGTCCTGCTCCGTCAACGGAGGAATAGCGCCGACTAGCGGCTTCCACTCAACCATCGACAGCCCCGAATGCGTGAGTCTGGTAACGCCACCGAGCATAATCATGCCGAATATAACAACGGCACACAAAGCCAGCCACTGCGCTACTTGTCGGTCATAACGTATTTGATCAATGTTACTCATGGCTTTTACTCGAAGCTCCTTCGGTCATCCTTTGCGGGGCCATCGATCTCCTTTTAGAGACCAACGGGTTGGTGCGAGTGAAAATGAGGCTCTGTGCCAATGTGACCACTCTCAACTCTATTGTCTGAGCAAAGAATTTGTGCCACAAGAGACCGTTTTTCTATGCGGTAAGCCGCCGAGACATGTTATACCCGTTATCTGAATGTGGCCAGCGTATGCATTGCTGTCGTAGAATGCGCATCCATACACTCATTACGGTTACCCATGTCACTTCTAAGCTTGGATTCAACTCACCTTCAATACGGCACGCAGGTGCTATTGGATGACATAAACCTGACAATCGACCGGGGAGAAAAGCTGGGTTTGCTGGGTCGAAATGGCGCTGGCAAGACCACTTTGCTCAAAGTACTGTCAGGAGAGTTAACGTCAGACTCCGGCGAGTGCTGGGTGCGACCTGGAGTACGTATTGCTCGCCTGCAGCAAACCCTGCCCGAAGCAGACCAGCTCTCGGTTTATGATGCTGTTGCCTCCGGAATTGCCGAAGCCGGCCGCCTCTTAAGCGAATATCATCATCTGATATTAGCTGACCCTCCAGCAGATATGGATGTCCTCGCGCGCGTTCAGCAGCAGCTGGAAGCGGCCGATGGCTGGACATTGCAACAACGTGTTGAGACTACCATTAGTCAGTTACAACTTCCCGCAGAGGCCACCATGAGCGAACTCTCTGGCGGTTGGCGCCGGCGGGTCGCCCTAGCGCAGGCACTGGTAAGCCAACCGGATATATTGCTGTTGGATGAACCGACGAATCACTTGGACATTCCTGCTATACGCTGGCTAGAGGAACAACTGGCGAATTTCCAGGGTGCCATCATCCTCATTACCCACGATCGGCGATTCCTGCAAAACGTAGCCAACAGTATCGCTGAACTCGACCGAGGACATCTCACTCAGTGGCGCGGAGACTATCAGGGCTTCCTACGCCATAGGGAACAGCAATTGCAGGCTGAGGAGCGAGCCAACGACTTATTTGATAAGAAGCTGGCACAGGAAGAGGTGTGGATTCGCCAGGGCATCAAAGCACGGCGCACCCGCAACGAGGGTCGTGTGCGCGCCCTCAAAGACATGCGTAATGAGCGTCAGAGTCGGCGCGAGCGCACAGGCAGCGCTAGCTTTGCCGTAGAAGGATCAGGGAAATCCGGAAAGATTGTGGCGGAACTAAAGCACGTGGACAAACGCTTCGGCGACCTGTGCGTGTTGAAGGATGTCTCCACCATAATTCAGAGGGGAGACCGTGTGGGAATCGTCGGACCCAACGGTGCCGGCAAATCCACTCTGGTGAAGATCCTGCTGGGGCAACTGCAACCAGACGCTGGAAAAATTAATTTCGGCAGCAAGCTGGAAATAGCCTACTCCGATCAACTCAGAGGCCAACTGGATCCGCAGAAAAACCTGATCGATAACGTCTGCGGTGGCCAAGATTTTATCGAAATCAACGGTAAGCGACGCCATGCGATTTCTTATCTGGGCGATTTTCTATTTAGCCCAGAGCGTGTGCGTACCCCGGTGAAGGCCCTTTCTGGAGGCGAGCAGAATCGGGCCATCTTAGCCAAACTATTTAGCAAGCCCGCCAATCTACTGGTACTCGATGAACCCACTAACGACCTAGACATCGAAACACTGGAGCTTTTGGAGGAGATACTACTCACCTTCGATGGAACCGTGCTGCTGGTCAGCCACGACCGAGATTTCATGGACAACGTGGTCACCAGTTTACTAGTGCTCGAAGGCGATGGTGTCGTTAGCGAGCATGCAGGTGGCTACAGCGATTGGGACGCGCGGGGAGGAAGACTTCAGGACCGTACGGAAAAGTCGACACCGGAATCTACTACGCCGAGAGCGCGTAAAGATTTAACCGATGGGGCCGCGAAAAAATCCAAACTCTCCTACAAGGATCAACGGGAACGGGACAGCTTGCCGGGGATCATAGAAAGCTTAGAACAGCGTCAACAGGCCCTTGAGGGCACCATTTCCCAGTCCGGTTTTTACCAAGGTGATCACGATCAGGTGCAGCAGGTACTAGCGGAATTGGCGAACGTAGAGACCGAAATGGAAGCGACGTTTGAGCGCTGGGCTGAGCTGGAAGGTTGATCAGTTTAGTCTCAAAGGTCATGCGGTGCTGGGAGATTCTAGTTATAATAGCGCGGGTACTGCAAGCGGAGAAGGAATGAGCAATTACCAACAACAGGTTCACTGCTCGGCCAGTGAAATCGATATCGATTTCTGGAGAGCACCGGAGGGTATCGCCATACCCGACGACGAACTCTCCTTTTTGCTTGTCCCGGATGCCGTTGAGGCCATGGCCGTGTTCGCATTGTCACAACAAGTGCATCAGTATCAGCAGGAACAATCGCCGGACGGAGCACCCATAACACGCGCACTGATGGCCACCATGGGCGGCATGCTACCGGGCATACTCCTCCACGATCACTTGGGCAAGGGCCGGTCTCAAGGAACATCGCCGATAGAGTTTGGCACCATTGGAATATCGCTTTATAAAGGCCCCAATGAGCGCCACGAAAAGCCGCAGGTGCAGCAGGACATTTCAATACCGGTTCTCGATGAAACTGTTCTCATCATCGATGACTTAGGCGATCGCGGCGGCACCATGGAATTCCTCACCCAGCATCTGGCAGAGAAGGGGGCGAAAAAGATATTGACTCTCGCGCTCTATATGAAACCCATAGCAATGAGTGCCTGCCCAGTAGACTTCTTCTTTGGTGAACTACAACAAGACACCTGGATCATCACCCCGCGGGAATACGTTGAGACTATGGTCAAACGCGTACCGATCTGGAAAAGTCGGGGCGCAAACCTTGCCGAATGTCGTCGTCGACTAGTCGATATTATTGGCTACCCGCAGGCGCTGACAGATTATTATCTCGAAGAAGTGTTTGCCGCGGGCTAGAGTACTTTCGACACTGAATCTGCAAGGTAATCGATGTTTCGAGTATTCACGCCCGCCACATTGATCCGTGAGGAATCGAGCATATACACGCCGTAGTCCTGCCGCAGGCGCTGCGCCTGCCCGGCACTCAGACCGAGAAAAGAGAACATACCTTTTTCTCTCTCAATAAAACTATAATCTCCACCGCAGCGTACTTCCAACGCCTCCCGCAAGGTACTGCGCAGGCCATTGATACGCTGGCACATAACCTCCAACTCCGCGCGCCAAATACCACCCAGATAATCATTCGTCAAAATGCGGCCTGCCAATAGGGCGCCGTGTGCCGGCGGCATGGAATAGATCCGCCGCGCCGCCGCTTGAGCCTGGCTCATGACTGCGCGGGCGTTAGCGGGGTCGCGACAGACAAAAATGGTCGCGCCAGTGCGCTCGCGGTAGAGCCCCAGATTCTTGGAGCAGGACGCAGCAATAATCACCTCTGGCAGGCGTGCTACCAGCAAGCGTAAACCCGCAGCATCCTGTTCCAGACCCTCTCCGAATCCCTGATAAGCGAAATCGACAAACGGTGTAAAACCCTGTTGCTCGGCCATGTCAGCGATGACGGCCCATTGAGACAAAGACAGATCTGCGCCACAAGGATTGTGGCAACACGCTTGCAGCAGCACTATATCTCCTACCACAGCTTTTTTTAAGTCCTGCACCATGCCATCAAAGTTAACCCCGTGCGTTTCAGAATCATAATATCGATAGGCCTGAAACTCGAGGCCGACGCTTCCCAGTAGCGGTATATGTACGGGCCAGGTGGGATCAGACAGCCATACTCGTGCGCCGGGTGCCGCCGCATGAACAATCTCAGCACCTATTCGTAAAGCGCCACAGCCACCGGGGGTCTGTATGCTGCTGACGCGATCTTCAGCAAGCGCCGCACTAGCCTCTCCCAACGTCAGGCGTTGTATACCAAGATTGAAGTTTTCATCTCCAGCAGCAGGCAGGTATGCCTTTGTTACCTCCTCCGTCTCGAGCGCGCGCTGCGCCTGCTTCACGGCTTCGAACACCGGACATATACCGCGGTCGTCCATATAAATTCCAACGGTCAGGTCAACCTTATTAGGATTAGGATCTGCTCGGCAGGCAGCGGCCAGACCAAGAATAGGGTCGACCGGCAGTGGTTGAAGGTCTTGCAGCATCAGGGTTCCCCAGTGATTTATATCTGTGTCAACAGCTGCCTCACGATCGGCAGAGACAGGCATGACATTATAGCCCAACGCTCGCCACCCCGACATTATTCATAGAATTCACGCGTCGTTTTAATTCATGCTAGAATCCTGTCTCTGACCACATTGTTGATAAATTCCTATCTATTTTCGGCGCTAAAAACTATTTGTGACTAAACACCACGATTCACTCTATGCCGACCCGCTGTCCGAACACGGCCTGTTTGCGTTCGATGAGAGCGTCGCTCGCGTATTCCCGGACATGATCAAACGCTCCGTGCCCGGCTACCCCACCATAGTGGCCATGACTGGGCTACTCGCGGGAAAGTACGCCACCGCCGGAAGCTCACTGTATGATCTAGGCTGCTCTCTTGGCGCCTCTACCTTGGCTATGCGGCACAATGTTCTGCAGCCGAACTGTAAAATCATTAGCGTGGACAATTCTACCGCCATGCTGGATCGTTGCAAAAACATCATCGATACCGACACCCATGACATCCCGATTGACCTGACCTGCGCCGATTTACAGGATGTAGTCATCCAGAACGCCTCAGTGGTAGTGCTCAACTTCACCCTGCAATTTATCCCCAGAGCGTTGCGCGACGAGGTGATCGAAGGCATCTATCGAGGGTTACAGCCCGGCGGTATAATGGTGTTATCAGAGAAAGTCACCTTCGAAGACCCGCACCTGGATGAGCTCAACATCGAACTGCATCATCAGTTCAAGCGCGCCAATGGCTACAGTGACCTGGAAGTGGCAGGTAAGCGCAATGCGCTGGAGACTGTACTGCTGCCGGAGACGCTCAACCGGCACAAACACCGCATTAGCGCCGCCGGTTTCAACAGCTGCGATGTCTGGTTTCAGTGCTTCAATTTTGCGTCTCTCATCGCACTTAAATGATTAATTACCAACCGCTGATAAATCGCTGGCGAGATAGCGAACTGGACCGTTGGGCACAAGTGCTTGAGCAGCAGATTGACAGTGGTCTAAGTCAGGAACGCTACGGTGACCTAGCGCGCTGGTTGCAGGCGCTGCAGGACTTGCCATCGTTGCCAGTAGACAGTGTTCATCTGGACACATCCCGGGTGGGTGCAGACTCTGCACTCCCTCTCGACGAACCCATGTCAGCACGGCTACGTGACGCGCTGCAAAGACTGCACCCTTGGCGCAAGGGGCCGTTCGAACTTTTCGGCATACACATCGACACAGAGTGGCGCTCTGACTGGAAATGGGATCGGCTGCGCGAGGACATCGACCCCCTGAAAGGGCGGCGAGTACTGGACGTCGGCTGCGGCAGCGGCTATCACTGTTGGCGCATGCTGGGCGAGGGTGCAGAGGAAGTCATAGGCATCGACCCCACCCCGCTGTTCATAGTGCAGTTCTGGGCGCTACAAAAATACCTGCAACAGGGCAATATCTGGTTACTGCCCATGGGCATTGAGCAAGTGCCAGCCAAACTGCAAGTCTTCGATACCGTCTTTTCCATGGGCGTTCTTTATCACCGACGTTCGCCACTGGATCACCTACAAGAACTTAAGGATTGCCTACGTCCAGGTGGGCAGTTAGTGCTGGAAACGCTGGTAATCGAGGGTGAGCTGGGGGATACCCTGTTACCGGAAGGTCGCTACGCTCGCATGGGCAATGTCTGGTTCCTGCCCAGCTGTGACACTTTATTAAGCTGGTTATGTAAACTCGGTTTTGTCGATCCACAACTGGTGGACGTCGGTGACACCACGACCCAGGAGCAGCGCTCTACCCAGTGGATGACGTTCCATTCACTGGCGAATTTTCTCGACCCTGAGGACTCAAAAAAATCAATTGAGGGGCATCCGGCGCCACGCCGCGCTATTGTGACAGCTCGTATACCTAATTAAATCCAGTGCTAAGCTCGGCGCGCATGACTGAAAAGCAGGTTATCTTCAGACAACGCCGCCATGGAACGAAGGTGGCGCGGTCAAGGCAGTGTTACGTGACGCCGTATTTCGACGAACCTGTTTCGAGCGCCGACAGCTTATGCAGTTCCTCACTAATAGGCGTAGCGACTACTTAAGCAGTTAGATCAAAATTTTCTAATCTTGGCATCATCAGTGTAGTTTGCTGCGCTGCAGTTTCCGTTATACTTCTGGCTTGGCAATCGCCGTCACCTATAGACGTTATTATACGAGGAGAAAGCCGTGCATATCGATCAGCTATCAGTCGCTGAACTTTCGACACAACTGGACAGTGTGCTGAAACAGTACAATGCACTGCAAAAATTAAACTTGGCACTCGATCTCACCCGGGGCAAACCCTGCAGCGAGCAGGTCGCTTTATCGGATGCTCTGGATGGAATTCTCCAAGGTAATTATCTCGCGGAGAACCGCACTGACGTGCGTAATTATGGCGGTCTGGATGGACTCGTTGAGGCGAGAACGCTGTTTTCTACGGTACTGAATATGCCGCCCGAAGAAACCTTAGTCGGAGGGAATTCCAGCCTAACATTGATGTACAACACTATTGATTTTGCACTTACAGAAGGACTTTCCGGCTCTCCTTCCGCTTGGGGAAACAATGATACGGTAAAATTTCTGTGCCCCTCTCCCGGCTATGATCGCCACTTCGCCATTTGCGAGCACCTCGGCATTGAGATGATTGCCGTTCCCATGCTCGACAGCGGGCCTGATATGGACATTATTGAAACACTGGTTAAGGAGGACCCTTTAATTAAAGGGCTGTGGTGTGTGCCACGCTTCTCCAACCCCACCGGCGGCGTCTACACCGACGAGACGGTAGAACGAATAGCCCGTCTGGGTCTCATTGCAGGGGACCATTTTATCGTAATGTGGGACAACGCTTATGCGGTTCACACACTGTATGACGATGCCGCATCTTTGATGCCCATAAGAGACCTCTGCGACAAATACGGCACAATGGACAACCTGTTCCACTTCGGCTCCACCTCCAAAATCACTTTTGCCGGCGCCGGTGTTGCATTTCTGGCCAGCAGTGAAGGGAATTTGACGGCCCTGAAACAGCACTTGGCCTTCCAGATGATTGGGCCGGACAAAGTGAATCAACTGCGTCATGTGCGCTTCCTGGCGAACCCGGAAACACTTGCAGTACATATGACAGCGCATGCCGCCATCATCAGACCACGCTTTGAGTGTGTGTTGAATACGCTAGAACACGAACTATCGAACAGCGGGATGGGGGATTGGTCATCACCCCGTGGCGGGTATTTCGTGTCCTTTAATACGTTGCCCGGACTGGCCAAGAAAGTGGTAAAGCTGGCTGAATCTATTGGCGTAAAACTCACACCGGCAGGCGCTACGTTTCCCTATGGCGAGGACCCACAAGACACCAATATCCGCTTGTCACCGACTTTTCCGCACCTTGAAGACGTCAGGGCAGCCATCGATGCTTTTGTGATCTGCGTGAAACTTGCCTCAATCGAGCACTGCCTGCAACTGAAGCGCTAGAGGCGAAGGCCTGTTTTTGCCCCAAAGTATGGCGCAGTAGACCTACTCTTCGCGGCCTTTCTGGCCGGGGTTTAGGCCCGCGAAGGGTAAACTGGTTACATTACTATCGGCAGGGGTAACACTGGAGACCTTACTGCAGCCTTCTTTATCCACCTCATCAATACGGATAATAGCCTGCATGGGGATATAACTGCGCTTTACGCCATTAAATTCATTTTTGAGTTTTTCCTCACCCGGATCCACGAGAATCTGGGAGCGCTCACCAAAAACAAACTCCTCAACTTCTATAAAACCCCACATATCGCTCTGGTAGATTTGACGGGCGAAAACCTCGAACACCTGACTGCCGTTCTGAAAAATAACTTTGTATACGGGTTGGTTGGCCATTGTATTCTCGTGTAGCATTTGGAACGAAGTCACTAACCTACAAACAGGCAGCGACAGGCCACCTGATCTTGAAGAGCAGCAATATTACCACCAAGTTCGCAGAATACCAGTTTCAGCACCACTATACCCCTACTCTATGACGACACACCTGCCGCACCCCAGCGAATATAGCGTAATGTCTTATCTGGACACCATCGAATGCCGCAAAAAACGGCAGCGGGTTGCACTAGGTTTGCCGCCATCAACTCTGTATAATGTATTGCCCGTATTCCGACTCAGAGCGATATCAGCGGTCAACCCGCTGCAACATTCCAGTGAGCAAGAAACTCTACATCAAAACCCATGGTTGTCAGATGAACGAATACGACTCAGCTCGTATGCGGGATCTGTTACAGGAAAGCCACAATCTGGTCCCCACGGAGAATCCTGAGGACGCCGATGTATTACTGTTAAATACGTGTTCTATAAGAGAAAAAGCTCAGGAAAAGGTCTTCCATCAGCTGGGGCGCTGGAAGAAGCTGAAACTGAAAAATCCCGACTTAATCA
>JAPKBI010000212.1 GCA_028823475.1 Halioglobus sp.
CGGTGAGGTCTGTATTGTCGTAAGGGTGATCCATCATGTCCCACCCCATTACCACGTCACAAAAGCCGAAGCCGCCAGCAGGGAAGGTCTGGGCCGCACTCAGGAACTTATCAATGTGCAGGTACTTGCCGCGTAAAATGCCGTCTATATCAGCGACAGCAACTTTCACTTTGGTGGCGCCAGACTCCTTAAGCATAGCGATGGCTGGATGCTCACCTGTGATTTTTTCGTGTGTCGCCATAGCCGTGATCTCGTCGAGTAACTCAAAAAACAGATTGATGGTGCGTTATAAGGGCCGCGCATTGTCGTGCTCTAAAGCGAACTCTTCTTCGGGTGACAGAATTAATCTGTGGCGTCCGATAAGACTGAAGTAAAGGATACCCACCGCAAACCAGCCAGCCACCCATAGGACACCTTGTCGATAGACGGGGTCAGTGAGTTGGTAATAGACCGTTACTGTGGCGATCAGAATGGTTAAGCTAGCACCTAAAATGCCAAACGGGCTGCGGTATGGACGCTCCAGCCGAGGTAACTTGCGGCGCAGTAAAATAAAGGATAAGGCCTGCATGATATAGGAGAACATCGCCGCAAATACTGCCATATTTAACAGCGTGCCTCCAATAATAGCGGCCCCCCGATCAGAGCCCATAGCAAACCATAGAATAAACATAACGGTAAGTGCCAGTCCGGCCCCAGCGATCATGGCACGTTGGGGAGTCTTGCGACTACCGTGTGTTACCGATAGGCTGGAAGGGAAATAACCCGCCCGACTGAGCGAATAGATTTGCCTACCCTGTGCAAAGATGATGGTGTGAAAGCTGGCAACCAAACCCAGTACCGCTATCGTTGCCAATAGCTTCGCTATGCCGTCGCCATAAATAGCCTTGAAACCATCGAGTAGAGGCTCCCCGGATCCACCCAACTGAAACGAACCGACGCCGGCTATCGACGGGTTCAGCCATAAAATCATGAACGCTGATAGCAGCAGTGTAAAAAAACCGGCCAGAATGCCGCGCGGCATATCACGTTTGGGGTCAACCGCTTCTTCGGCTGCCAGCGGCAATTGTTCTATGGCTAGAAAAAGCCACACGGCGAATGGCAGACAGGCCAGAATGCCGCCGAACCCAAACGGTAAAAACGGCCCATTGCCGTCTGGTAGCAGTGCGCCATCGGCACCGACATTGAGCGCCCATTTCGTAAAGTCGATCGAAGGTAGGGCGCTGACCCAGAATACCAGCAAGCAGGACAGTGCCAGCAAAGTCACTACCAGCGTTAGCTTGAATGACAACTCCACACCCACGATATTGAGGCTGATAAATACGACATAAAAACCGACCCACCACAGTGGTAGAGTTGCCATACTGGTATCAAAAATACCGGCCATATAGCTGCTGATGAAGTAGACGATCACCGCGGGCGTCAGCACGTATTCGACATTTTCAGACAAGCCGGTCAGGAAGCCCCCCCAGCGCCCCATCGCGGTCCGGGCAAAAGAATAGGCGCCGCCCGTGTGCGGCAGAGCGGGTGACATTTCCGCCAATGAAAAACATAAGCCCAGGTACATAATGGCTATAATAATGGTGGCCACAAACATGCTTCCCCAACCGTTAGCTAAGCCAAGATTCCAGCCAGAAAAATGTCCAGAAATGACCGCCCCTACGCCCAGGGCCCACAATGACCAAACGCCGGCATAACGTTTTAAGCCGCGCTTATCAAAATAGCTCTGATCGACCTTTGTATAGTTATTGCCAGTGGGGTTGCGCATTGTCATTTCCTATTATGGGAATCATTATTGTCTAGTCTAAACGGGGTTGCCGCCTCGGTTTTTGTCAGGGACAAGGGGTGGCGTCTTCTTCTTCTTCTTCTATGTCTGGAGCAGGGGAACACAATTTTAAGGCAGTAAATGCTAATGGTCTTGCGCTTTCGTCTCAAACATACTACAACTCGCGATGCAAAATGAACAGCGCCCTGCCATCACGCGCGGGGGGGCTGCCCGTCGATGGCGATAATCATGGAGTAATATAGGAGATGGCGGTGAACTTGGAAGACATCGAGTTAATAAAACAACTGAAGGGAAAGTATTTTCGGTTCCTTGACACGAATGCTTGGTCGGAGATGGCGGAAATTTTTGTGCCTGATGCCACTGCCAGCTACAGCGATGGTGACAACAGCTTTGACAGTCGCGATGAGATCATCAGTTTTTTATCGCGGTCGATGCGCGGGCGCCAGTTTCTGTCCATGCACACGGCTCATCACCCCGAAATAACAGTGACCGATGCAGACACAGCGGAGGGTGTTTGGTACCTGCACGATATTGTCTATGCACTGAAGTACAAACTGCAGATTAGCGGCAACGGTATTTATCATGATCGTTACCGGAAAGTGGATGGCCAGTGGCTGATCGTCCATACGGGTTATGAGCGAATTTTCGAGGTGCACGATACGCTAGGTGAGAATTTCAAGGTAGTAAAAAACAACTACAAGGACTGACTATGTTTGCCTTCATAACCAATATTCGGGCTAAGCCCGGCCAACGTGCCGCGTTAGCGACCTTAACCCAGACGATGATGGAGCAAACTGCGACGGAGGGGGGAGTGCCGGTGTATGTGTTTCACCAGGCGGAGGATGATCTCGACGAGTTCTGGTTTTACGATCTCTATACTTCAGAGCAGGCCTATCGCGAGCATTGCAGCAGCGAGGCTTTCAATGCCATGATCAGTCAGGTGGGTGAACTTGGTGACATCAAAGTGATGCACAAGCTCATTCCCTACGGTCCAGTGAAAAGCGCGGGAACATCCTTTGCCATTTAGCGCTTGATGAGCGTTTGTGACGGTCGGAAAAATAAAATATTCGATTAACGTGGAATTTTTGATCCGTGCTGGCTATAGAAAACGTGCATTACGCAGTCTGCGATGACAATGTCGAAGTGGACAGGTGAGAAGTAAACAGCGTCTTTTAAAAAACCAGTTAAGTGGCTCCAAGTGATCTGACAACGTACACTGTCAGGCTAGAATGAGTGGGGCAACGCCGACCTTAGAAAGGCGGCCGGTTGCAACGCTGCTGCCTACCAAAAAAAGACTGGTGATGCGCGTTGATAGCGGCAGTTACCCTCACAAAAATTACTCCGGATATATTTTGGCTTCATGATGAATGAGAAAGAAAAGGCGGTACTTCGAGAACAGGCGATCACTTCGCCGATCACAGCGGACTATCCGTTTGACGTGGAGGCTAAGTTACTCAGATCTGTTGTTGTAGAATCATCAGTGATGCTCGACATCGGCGCGAATACCGGTGTTTACAGCACAATTTTGGAAGACATAGTCGGGTCCCAGAACCTGTATGTTTTCGAGCCCCTCCCACATCTGCACCGGTATCTGAAAAAACGGTTCAAAAATGCTCATGTGTTCGATGTTGCGCTGTCTGACAAGGAGGAAAGACGTAATATTCGAGTCCCTTTTATCGGTGGAACACGAGTAGATGCGAGGGCGACTTTTAATGCACATACTGAATCCAATCTAACAGGGACTGATGAGGTGGCGGTGCAGCTGCTTCCCTTGGATTCTTTTGCAAAGAAAGCCGGCTTCGAATCGATAGGGTTAATCAAAATCGATGTTGAAGGACACGAATTAGAGGTGCTCAATGGTGGAGCCGAGACCATTGCTCGGTTCAAACCCCTGATATTGATTGAGATTGAGTCGCGACACCATCAATTCCCCATCACAGATATTTTTTCTAAGCTTGAAGGCTTGGGATATAAAGGTTATTACTTAAACCCTTCACAGTTCAAGTTATTCGATATTGCTAAATTCAATAGCGATCGAGACCAAAATCAGATGAATCTGAATGCAAAAGATCTATTTTATTATTTGAACAATTTCTTTTTTGTACACGAAGCATCAGCCAAAGATTTCGTTTCAAGCACCCTCGCATTTCTAGAGCGAGAAAAGCAACACGTCGAGCACGCTATTGCGCCAAAAATCGAGGTGCCAACACCCACCTAGGCTACTCAAGCGCGCCTGTGAAGGTGATCTATACTGACAATCGCGTGGCACTGAAGACATAAGGCCATAGGAGCTTAATGATGAAGAGAACAATTATTTGCGGCGTGTCTGCATTCTTGCTTGTGGTCGCGTCCGTCGTCGGTGCGGAGAGCACTGATGGCAGTCCGGTTGAGGCCTTGAAAGAAAATCGGCTGTCATACACTGACGGCTTTGTCGACGCAGTAAAGGTGGCTCTGGACGCATCGCCTGCGCAACCTCAGCCTCCTGCTACGGGAAAATCCTGCGACTGGTCGGTGACGGCAAGCCCCGATCCTCACAATGCTCAGTTTCTTGCCTTTGCAGGATCTCAGCAGCTGAAGTATGAGGTGGCTCTCATCGGATACGATGTGTATGACAAAGCCCGGTTGAAAGCTAAAGATGCCGCTGCCGACTCA
>JAPKBI010000213.1 GCA_028823475.1 Halioglobus sp.
AAGCGCGCGCCGTTCGGCAGACGCCAGCTACCAGATATGGGATGATCTCCCCGAAGTTCTCGGCATACTCGAAGCATTGGGCTGGAATACATTCGATCTTATGGGCCATTCTCGCGGCGCTATTATCGCTACATTGCTCGCCAGCGCTTATCCTGAACGAGTGCGCCATCTCGTATTACTCGACGCGGTGACCCCGCAACCGGTTGCGGAGGGTGCCTTCCCTCTTCAGATGCGCAAGGCGTTAGAGGATAAGCCGCGTCTGCTCCCTCGAGCTAACAGAGTTTTTACCTGTTTAGAGGAGGCAGTGGCTTCCCGCACGCGTAACGGCTTGTCTGAGAGCGCAGCTAGACGATTAGTGGAGCGCAATCTACACGCCTGCTCGGGAGGAATGACCTGGACAACGGACCCACGGCTGCACGGCGCTTCAGCCGTTAAGTTGACTGAGGCTCAGATTAGGGCAGTATTAGGAGCACTGGATATGCCAACGCTGTTTATGCGGGCTGGGGACACCACGCATCAAGCCTCAGAGTATGTTGAGTCTGTGCAGCGGAGCATCGACAATCTTGTCGTGCAAACGATTAAAGGCGGGCACCATTTTCATATGGAGTCTGGTGTCGACGAGGTAGCGCAGCATCTGGAGTATTTTTTGTCAGAGACGAACACAACGGAGTCCGTACTATAGTGAGTAAATTCAGCCGCATTTTGATTATTGTGATAGTGAGTCTTGTGTCATTTGCAGGGAGCGTGGCAAGCGCTGCTGAGTCAACATTCGAGATACTGTTGGGACAGCTGAGCGAGTTTCCTCACACCAAACAGATTGCATTTACAGAGCAACAGGTTATAGACCATGAAGTAGGCCTTGGCGCCATACAAAAAGTGCGCGGAGAATGGCGTTTCAAAGATAGCGAGCGGCTTACCGGAACGCTGCTGAGTTATACGTGGCAGATTGTAGACGGCTTCACCTCAGCGGCAGTGATGGATGAGTTGTTGGGCTCTCTGGCGAAAGAAGAGGGCGCTATTTCGCTATTCGAATGTAAGGGCCGCGCTTGTGGTAAGGGCGTACAGTGGGCCAATCGTATATTTAGCGAGCGAGTTCTGTATGGCAGAGAAGATTTACAGCAGTATCGGGTGTATGCCTTTCAGACAGAAAGCGCCTACCGTCTCGTTGGCTATAGCGCCGCTCGCACTGCAGACCGGCAATACTTGCGCGTTGATTTAATACGAATAGATGACTAGCATGATAGGCACAATAACGCCGAAAGGGATTGTTACATTCGCAGTAGAGAAAGAAACTCTTCGCGAGTTTTTTGATCGCTGCGAAACGAGCCAAGCATTGCTGATGTCTTCATTGATGAGTTCTGTTTTGCCACGCCACGCATCATCATGCACATATGCTGGGCTTCAACTATCACGCCCACTCCTTCTGCGTTAGTCACTGCCATAATCGTTTCGGCGATTTGCGTTGTCAGCGATTCCTGTATCTGAAGCCGTCGGGCAAAAACATCAACGATGCGAGCTATCTTGGACAGTCCCAGGACTTTTCCGGTGGGTATATAGGCGACATGGCATTTCCCAATGAAGGGCAGCAGGTGATGTTCACACAGCGAGTAAAGCTCTATGTTCTGGACCAGAATCATCTCATCGGAATCAGACGGGAAGAGGGCATCATTAACCACATGTTCCACTGACTGTCCGTAGCCTTGGGTCAGGAATTCGAAGGCCTTGGCAGCGCGCTTGGGTGTATCCCGTAAGCCGGGTCGGCTAAGGTCTTCGCCCACAGCCTCAATAATCTTTGCCCAATGGTCTTCCAAAGGAATGTCTCCGTATTGCATTTGACACAGTATTTAAGCGGGCATACTACCAACCCAATGACGGCAAGGCAAACAGATCTGGCTTCCGTTCTGGCTATAAAGTCTTCCTCAGAATCGGTTACACTTAGATCATGACTGACCCTAAACATTTTTCCAATCAACCGCAAACTGTTGGGAAATTGCTGCAGTTCTGCAGTGAAGCGTTGGAAAGCAGTGATGTGTTTTTTGGACACGGTACAGACAATGCTTGGGATGAGGCTGTCCTTATGGTGCTGTCTGTTGTAGAGCTGCCCCTGGACTCCGGCGAGAACGTCTTGCCCCAGCCTGTGGGTATCGAGGCCGTGGCTCGACTGCAGGAACTGCTGCATCGGCGCATTACGGAACACGAGCCTTTGCCCTATCTGTTGGGTCGGGCCTGGTTTGCTGGGTTGGAGTTTTTCTGTGACCGGCGCGCTATTATTCCCCGCTCTCCGATTGCTGAGCTCATCCTTAATGACTTTAAACCTTGGTACAACGGCCCGGCGCCAAAGCGCATCCTTGATCTGTGCTGTGGCGGTGGTTGTATCGGTTTGGCCGCCGCTTATCAATTTCCCGATGCGCGGGTTGACCTGCTAGATGTTGACAGCGGCGCGCTGCAGCTGGCACGCGAGAATGCAGAGCATTTGGGCTTGCAGGACAGAGTGACTATCATTCAGTCTGATCTATTCGAGTCTTTAGTCGATACCCGATATGACCTTGTGCTGAGTAATCCGCCGTATGTAGATGCGGCGGACCTTGCGGCCATGCCTGCGGAATTTCATCACGAGCCGGAAGACGCGCTCGGTTCGGGTCCTGATGGTTTGGATTTGACGCGTCGTATACTGTCCTGCGTTTATCCGTTTCTAGCGGCTAACGGGCTGCTCATCGTAGAGGTAGGCAACAGTTGGCCAGCACTTGAGGAGGCTTACCCCAAGCTGCCGTTTACGTGGATTGAGTTTGAGCGAGGTGGGGATGGCGTGTTTGCCCTCACTGCACAGGAGTTGCAAGATTACAGCACATTGGTGGCTAATTAGGCCTATAATAGTAGACTTTGAAACCTCAGCAAGGGTAAGCAAGAGAGCACTATGTCAGGTAATTCAATTGGCAAATTATTCACGGTGACCAGCTTTGGTGAAAGCCATGGCCCAGCTTTAGGCTGCATCATTGACGGTTGCCCACCGGGTCTTGCTCTGGAACCTGCCGATATGCAACACGATCTGGATCGGCGTAAGCCTGGCACTTCACGGTTTACGACCCAGCGGCGTGAGGCCGATGAAGTGCGTATTTTGTCCGGTGTGTTTGAGGGTGTTACGACGGGAACGGCCATTGGGTTGATGATTGATAACACAGACCAGCGTTCGAAGGACTATTCTGCTATCAAGGATACGTTTCGCCCGGCTCATGCAGACTATACGTACAATCAAAAATACGGCTTTCGCGATTACCGCGGGGGGGGGCGTTCTTCTGCGCGCGAGACCGCGATGCGAGTGGCTGCCGGAGCAATCGCCAAGAAGTATCTGCTGTCGCGTTACGGCATACAGATTCGTGGATACCTGTCACAGTTAGGCCCAATTGTAGCTCAGCGTCTGGATTGGGATGTGGTGGAGTCCAATCCTTTCTTTTGTCCAGACGCGGACAAATTGTTAGAGATGGAAACCTTCATGGCCGCCCTTATCAAACGTGGTGACTCTATCGGTGCACGTATCAATGTCGTTGCCAGTGGCGTCATGCCGGGATTAGGTGAGCCAATTTTTGACCGGCTTGACGCGGATGTTGCCGGCGCAATGATGAGCATTAATGCGGTTAAAGGTGTGGAGATTGGTGCAGGCTTTGCCGCTGTAGAACAATACGGCAGCGAGCACCGGGATCTGTTGACGCCGGAGGGATTTGTCGGTAACAACGCCGGGGGCATCTTAGGAGGCATCAGCAGTGGTCAGGATATTGTGGTCAGCCTGGCTCTGAAGCCGACATCCAGCATTCGCCAGCCGGGAGACAGTATTGATACCAGCGGCAAAGCCATACAAGTCGCAACACATGGTAGGCATGATCCCTGTGTTGGGATTCGGGCTACACCCATCGCCGAGGCCATGTTGGCCATTGTATTAATGGACCATCTGCTGCGTCATCGGGCACAGAATATAGACGTGAAGTCTGCTACACCGGTGCTGCCGGCATCAGTTCCCGGTGGCACTGGGCACTAACGTTGGAGTAGGTGTGTGAGCAGGGCCAGTCGACGTTTTTATCGCTCCACCGGATTGGGTCTTGCCGCCTTGGGTGTTCTAGTATGGGCAGCCGTCGATCAGTTCGGGATCTCACTCGAGGAGATGACGGCGCTGTTCTTGGGTACACTTGGGGTGGCTGGCGGAATCATTGCACTTGCTGCGTTCTTGGTAGCGGTGTTGGTTGGCGTGCGCAAATTACGGCAACGGAGCGATTCGGACTAACGGCAGTGTGCGTGTAATCGAGAGCGCTTTCACACACGATGTCGTGGCAGTGGCGTCTGTTAATACGCATCGACCGCGATCAAAATGAGGGCTAGAAAAACATGGCACAATTTGTATTGGTGCCCTTTCAGCGCCTA
>JAPKBI010000214.1 GCA_028823475.1 Halioglobus sp.
CGTGACAGCAGCGTTTGTCGCGCAATGGCGTACTCCACCTGATTCACTTGCTCAGGACTCAACTTTAGCTTAGGCCGCAACTCGACCCAATCAGACAACGCCTTTTGCGGACTGTACGTGGCCAAGTAGGCCAGGCCACGAATGGCGATGTCTGATGAATAAGGGTTGTCCGCCGACAAAGACATCCGGGTGAGAGACTCAGGGTTGGCATACACCGCCCGTAATTTTTTAACCCAAGGCTGCACGGCAGCACTGCCTTTTTTACCGACAAATTCCATCAACGAAAGCTGCCGTGCGGCGAACGCATTGAGCATGCGCGTCCAGACAATCTCATCGGTCAGTTGCCCCGCAGACTGCCAGACTTTGAACAATGGATCACATTCGTCAGGCTGCGATTTTCCGTACACCCACAGTTTTTTAGCGCCCGCCCAGGCGGCCTCCTTGTTGCCGCTTGCCAGCTGCGCCCTGAAGTAATAACACTTCAGCACCACACTGTTGGGCTCTTGTGGCATGACTTGCAAAAAATCCTGCCAACGCTGCGTACTACCCGTCTCACGCAGGTATATCGCCAGAAAACGGTTGGGCAGTGGCGTATCAGCGCTGCGAACGAGGAAGGCCTGAGCGTCTGACGGATCCACCCTGCCCGGCTGGCGCGTCAGTTGGAAATAATCCAAATAAATCGCCAAGGGATAGTCATCTAGCGCCGGACGCAATGTTTCATACGCCGCCCATTGGCCGCGGTCTATCGCTTGCATAGCCTCCGCATAATCGCGGCGCTGATCGACCAGGCTCTGGGCAACCACAACAGTGCAGTGTGTAGCCAGGCCCAGCAGCACACACACCCATGTAAAACGCCTCTTACCCTGACTCGACCGGTACCGCACAAAACTCCCTCAATCACAACAATATTTAAGATTACGTTATATGCTGATACATGCTGATACATGCTCAAACTGTCGCTAGAGTGAGGTGGGTACCGCGCAAATGCAATAGACCCGTCAGTATTTTCGTTATGAAGGTTGACGGCACACCACTCAGCCTAGAAAAACAAACCGAGTGTCGGCACCTCTATAGCAGCATAGTCCAGCACCACCTCACGGCGAACGATTCGAAATCCATCAGCCTGAGACAACAGCGTATCGCGCCGTTGTCCGCTGTAGAGAATATTGTCGCTACCAGGGCGTGCGTAATAGAGGTGGAAGTTACTCAATACGGATAACGTGTCGCTACTGTGCTCCATCAATTCAATGTTGCCGACAATACGTCGAGTGCGAGCAGGCGGGTTTTCTGACCAAGAATTTATTTTGTAGGCTCGCTCAGCACGCAACATCAGAAGAATATAGCCTTCTTCGCGGTGCGGGCAACCCATGGAGTCCTCTCCCTCCAGCTCATGCTCAACGCTAATCATGTCTTCCTGTCCACGCGCCCGATTGTTCACCTGCACATTGACGCGAGACGGAATGATATAACGCACATCTTCGCTGAGCAGCGTTAACCATTGCAGATACTGGCGATTGTCGAGCAGGCGAGCTTCGTGAAAATAAAAGCGCTCAAGCTGCCTCTGCTGCTCTGGAGTGACCTCAATAGACAGTGCGCTCATAATGGACCCTCCGCTGCCTGCAGCTCCTTTTTCCAACGGGTAAAAAAGTGTCGCGCATAAAACTCGTTAGCCGTCACACTGACCAGACCCGGCATATCGGGATGGGGCTTTTCTTCACCTAGACCCAACCCATAGTAATAAGGACGGTCATCAGCAAAGTCGATATTGCTGCCCAAAAACTGCTGCGCCCACACCTCCGAATCCTCTTGCTCCAGTATGCCTGCAGGGCCAAAAAAGGAACTGTAATTGGTGCGTAAAATTTTCTTGATATTGTCCGGCGCGTCGGCTGGCACCACTGCCCACGACCAGTATTCTACTTTGCCTGGACCTCTAGGGTGAGACACCTTAAAAGACGTGTTGGACCAAAGGAAGGACAGATTGGGATAGATTCCATACGTCAACCCCTTCATGCGTGAACGTAAATCCCCGACGCGTTCGTGAGCCTGCGTCTGAATTTCACGCAGATAGTTCTGCACTTCATCGCCGCCGAAAATTGAACCGACCGCTTCCATGCCCCATGCCACGTCGTCTACTGGCGTATTCTCGGGCATCAAGCGGAACGTGGCGCCGTGCCCTGGCGTGGTGACAACACTGTGACCGAGCTTTTCAATGAGCTGCTGCGCCTCGATGGGGATAATCGCACTGTGCAGAAACGCACCGTGGTTTACATCGCCCAACTGGTTCTCTACGGGGAGTTTCCAGTTAGCATTGATCACCCATCGGTGAGGCGCACCCATAAATTCTATTCCGGCAGGGAAGCGATCGAAGAAGGCATCCAGATAAAAGCGCATATCCCCAAGGTATTCGTCCAGAGGAATAATCGCTTCATCGAAGCTGCCAAAAATCATGCCCCGCCAGGACTCAACTCGTGGCACCCGTTTGAGGCCCAGCTGAGTCTTATCCGGTTTGCGGACGACTTCGCTCTCCTGTGGGATTGTCATCAGATTCCCTTCCACTGAGTATGACCAATTGTGATAGGGGCAAACGAACCGTTTAGTATTGCCGTGATCAGCCCGACAGACGGGTAACCCACGATGGGTGCAGCTGTTGATATTGGCGTAAATACCGCCATCCTGACCGCGGGAGACAATTATCGGCGTTTCACACATGTAGGCCTGCACGAAATCACCCGGCGCGCGGATCTGCGATTCATGCCCAAGAAACAGCCATGATTTCCCGAAAATACCCCTCTTTTCCAGGGCGTAAACACCTTCATCGGACCAGCAGCGCCGGCTTATTAGAGAGGCGTCCTCATTGACTAAATCACTGATATTCAGACTCACCACAGACTCCATATATTATCACTTAGTAATATTTAATCAGTATAAGCGGCTTCAGATCGAAACTTGAAGGGGTTTGTGGTAGTTTTTGACCACTATTTAGCAATCATATGATCATTTATGCCAGTGAACACTGCCGAGCCAGTTGCAAGAACCAAAGGTGAGCGCACCGCCAACCGCATTATGGACATTGCCGAAGATCTGTTCGCTGCACACGGCTACGACGGCACCAGTTTGCGCCAGATTGCCGAGAAAGCGGATATCGCGCAGCCTGGACTCTACAACCACTTTTCAAGTAAAGAGGCGCTCTACGAAGCGGTATTATTTCGAGCGCTAAATCCAATGACGCTGGCCCTGTCTAGCTACATAAATAGTGCCTCGACGCTCAGAGAATACACTGATCTACCTGCGATCATCACAGACATTCTGCTGGCTCACCCCACTATGGCGGTACTGTTTCAGCGGGCCATGCAAGGCGATAGCTCCTCTGCAGGTAACCAATTGGTAAATGCTTGGCTGGAGAAATTATTGAATCAGGGCATGATAAGTCTGCAGGCGTTTGACGGCATCACGACCACCGGAACCGAAAAAACCGACTCGCAGAGCCGTGCCGCACTTGCCATCAACTTAATCGCCATGTTCAATCTCACGACGGGGTACTTTCTATCGCAGCGGGTATTCACCTCCCTTGCGCAAGGCGACCTACTAGAAGCGGACAACATCGCCAGACAAAAACGGCTACTACATAAAGTCATCAGGGCGATGTTAATCAGCTAAATAATCTCGTTCCACACAAAAATTGCAGCGCCAACACTGGCCGCACACAGCCAGAACCGATACCCTACGGATATTAAGGCCAACCACCGGACAACAAGAGCTTCAGCATGACTACATCAGCCGCCCATGAGACCGCCACGAGCGGCGCACCGTGGGCACAGTCAGGACGCCAGCCTAGCATCGCAATCATTGGCGCAGGTATGTCCGGCATTGCCGCCGTGGTGAAACTCCAAAAAGCCGGCTACACAGATATCACCGTGTATGAAAAAACGGATAAAGTTGGCGGGACTTGGCGAGAGAATACTTATCCGGGACTGTCCTGCGATGTTCCGTCACGTTGGTATAGCTTCTACTTTGCACTGAAGGGCGACTGGCCGCATCGGTACTCTTACGGTGCAGATATTCAAGCTTACCTAGAGCAAGTCGCCGCAGATTTTGGCGTCACAGAAAAAGTGACATACAACACCGCCGTGACCGAACTCACATACGATGCACCCTGCTGGCATCTTCTAACCTCCGATGGCAAGCAGGAAATATTCGATGTAGTCATCTCGGCAACAGGCATCCTGCATCAGCCGAACTATCCTGACATCAATGGACTTGACCGTTTTCGCGGTGCCTGTTTCCACACAGCACGCTGGGATCACTCCACAGAATTAAAAGGTAAACGCGTTGGCATCATCGGCACTGGCTCTACAGCCTGCCAGATCGTCGGGGCTATCACCGACCAGGTTAGCGAAATGCACGTATTTC
>JAPKBI010000018.1 GCA_028823475.1 Halioglobus sp.
GGTCGCGGTCTCTTCAGTCGTATTTGAGCTCAATCCCATCAAGTGTGCATGACTGAAAAGGATTTCACCATGCCCAGAAGATCACTAATCGGACCCATCAACGCATCGGCACGTTGTGGGAAAGTCGCTTTAAAGCTTGTCGCGCACAGGGTCCAAGGGTATCTGCTGCAGCCTATACGGATTGGATGTTAAATTTGGCGGGCGGATGTGAGCGTTCCAGCACCCGCGACCCCCGCCCTATTCGGGGGACGTGTGCTTTTGCTCATGAAGCCAATACACTTTTTCTGCTGCGTATGTAACCGTTAAAGCTTATTGCTGACTGTATCTGCCGCTTCCGTTGTTTTTTCGCCAGCCGCCTGAACATCTTTACCGACACCCGCTACTGTGTTGCATCCACTAAGAACGGCCGCGGCGGCAATGAATATCGCAACAAGTGTGTATTTACCGTAGGATTTTTGGGTCTTCATGATCTGCGCCTCGAGTGGATTGGAATGACTATTTCAGGAGTAAAAACGGGCCTTCAGGTGAGTATAATAGACCTGCGTGCCCAGTGTCCATATGACCTGCCCAGTGCCCACATGAGATGTAGCTTAGCAACCAGGCCACTTTTACCCAAACTGATAATGAGCTGGGCATCCTTTAACGTGAGAAAAACGCATTACAATAAAAACATCAAACGCGAACGCTCAAATCGAGATAAAAAACAGTATGAATCAGATAGGTATGTTTTTTTATCGCGCAATAATGTGCCCTTATTACCGGGATGGCTCACCACTGCCGATCTCGCTATTGATCCTGCAGCCAGGCTTCCGCCTGGGTATAGCCAAGGTCTACCAGGTCGCCCATCGGCAGCGTCATATCCACCAAATGCAGGCCCCACCCCGGGAAAACGACGAATTCGCCATTGAAATCGTCTGCTCGGGGATCGAGCGGGTCAGCGTGCACGGTGGCCTCCAGATAGCTGATACCATTCTCATCCAGCACGCACTGCCCGCTGATGAAATCCGGCATTGCATAAAATGGCGTGGTAATCGGTGGGGCCGATGCTGAGTCTGCATAGGGCCCGTCGGCACGCTTGACGATCAGTGCGTCGATGACACCCGGTACAGCGGCGACCGGGAAATAGCCATTAAGACTGACGTCACCACCGGCCAGGGCGGCGGGGTTGGTGCACACAGCGGTTAATCCATTACTGGGGGTGCCAAATACAGCAAGGCCCGCTGCGAGTTCGGGGTCAGAATCGCGATAGATGGAATAGTTTATAACGCAACCCGTTTGGTCGGAGGTGCGGCAGACTGACACTTGCTGAAAATCACCCCCTATATCGGCTCCCTCGGGCTTACGTACCGCGGAACCTATCAAATGTGCTGAGACCAGGTGCTGTAGCAGGTACTCATCATTCTCAACCGTGTCCGCTATCAGCTTTTTGAGGTGACCAGCGCCTTGGGAGTGTCCAATAAGAATGAAACCCCGGCCATTATTATGATTGCCCATGTAATGCTTAAAGCTGTCCAAAACGTCGGCGTAGGCTATTGACCCACCCTCGCCAAAGGCGCCGCCGACAATCGCAGCGAGCGTAGCCTGACGGTATATCGGGGCAAACATACGGCAAAAGCGCGAGTAGCGCGCCGCCTGATTAAGTGTTGCAAAAATTTCTTCGGCGCCCTCTTCTAGATCGGAGTTAGTGCCCGGATCACCGCTGACAGTAGGGTAGACATAAAAGCAGTCCACTCCTGGGTCGGCTGCGCGGTTATGCAGCTCGATTTCGGTAGAGCCATCGGCAAATACGAGGGTCGCATCGAGATTTCTGGCACAGACATTGTCCGTATCAGTCAGCGCGGGATGGCATAGCCAGTTGTCACCACCACTGTAAGGAGTGCTAACGAATCCAGCAAAGGGGTTGGGTGGGCCTTGATCCACCTGTGGGTCATTGTTATTACTGTCGCTGCAGGCTGCGAGCAGGGAACTCAAAACAAGGGTGAAGGCAATCAAAATACGATTCATGTTCAAACGTCACGGTTGTGAATAGTCAAAATCCATTTTGTGGCATTCTTACTGCCCTTGTCCATTCACTTTTTCATATTGGGGTCGCGACATAACTGAGACGCCATCCCCAATGCATTAAGAGTGGGAGTCCTCACCGACACGGCTCTAAAGACGGCTTTTAGGCGAAAGCGCTCCTTCCAGCCAGGACTATTCAGCCCCGGGAGTTAAATTGGCAGTATCGAAAAACCCCACTCGTGGTGAGCTTCTCGTTCAAGTCCCTGGACTAGGCTTTCTTGTGTTTGATTATTCCCAGTCCCAGTAGTGCTGAACCGGATAGCCAGGCGGCTAAAACACACAGTGCTTGGCATACGCCGTGGCTTCATCAGTAGTCCATTCGCCCTTGGGCGTTTCGACCAGATTTTTGCACCACTTTTCAGAACCAATCGTCGTGCTTTCGAGAATACAGTTTTTGGCGTAAGTGGAGACATCAGTGCCTGTCCATTCGGACTTCGGTTGCTCTGTCTTGGCGTCGCACCACTTTTCACTGCCCGGTTCAGCAGCGCAGGCAGTGAGGAACATTAAGCCAGCTAGCAGCAGAATTTTTTTCATGGACAGCTCCTGATAAGGACAGATACGTTTGTGTGAGGTACACGTTAACGTATAGCATCAGAGTAGCGATCTGGTCAACGATGGGGTGCCCCACCTGACTTTTGAATGCGTTCAACGCCCGGCCGAATTGATCGACCCCCGGCCAACCGGAGCGATCAAAGAGGCAGGAGTAATAGTGGTGTGTCCTCGATGACTGTAAGGCGCTTCTGAGTTTAGCGTCAAAAGCGCCCCAGGATCACCGCCAATGTTGGCGCGCAATGCGGCACCGTCAAAGGCTGTGGTTATCGCGACAAAGTAAATTGACAAGCCTTGCAAAGAGCGGTTACCTTCGTTCAGAGCATGGGGAAGCAAACGCAGAAGCCGGCATCCGGTACCCCCAGCAAGGAAAATTCGTGATCAGAAGTATTCAAGGTTGGTCAGTGCTTCTGTCTGCTGTGCTGTCCATGGCGCTTCTCATCACCACCCCCGCTGTTGCGAACGTCGGGATAGATAACGGCGATCAACAAGGCGCTCAGCCTCAGCCCACCCATTTGGCACCGAGGATCATTATCAAGTTCCGCGGCGTCGACGCCCATGACGGCGAGTCGAGCCACAGCGAGCGCACACGTCCGGTGCTCGAGCGACTAGAGTTGAGCGACGCTGTGCGCCTGCATCGACAGCGGAGTATAGCTACCGGTGCGGAGCTTCTCCTTATGGAGCCGGTCGATTATGGTCGCCTACAGCAGGTCATTACAGCCCTGCGTGCGGACCCTGAGGTGGAGTACGTAGAGGAAGATATACTGATGCAGCCGCTGTTCACGCCCAATGACAGTCGCTACAACGAACAGTGGCAGTACTTCGAGAACACGGGCGGCCTGCGCATGACCAACGCGTGGGACAGCGCCACTGGGAACAGTTCCGTGGTCGCGGTCATCGACACCGGTTATCTCTCGCATCCCGATCTCGTAGGCAACCTGCTGCCCGGCTACGACATGATCGACGACACATTCGTGTCGCAAGACGGTGACGGTCGAGACAGCGATGCCTTGGATCCGGGTGACTGGAGTACCGCAGACCAGTGCTACTCCGGATCACCGGCCTCCGACTCATCGTGGCACGGCACCCATGTGGCGGGCTCCATCGCGGCTAAGACTGACAACGGAACCGGCGTTGCAGGTGTCGCATTTGATGCCCGCGTAGTGCCGGTGAGGGTTCTTGGTCGCTGTGGCGGCTACATGTCGGACATTGCCGATGGGATCATCTGGGCCGCGGGTGGCACTGTCAGCGGGGTGCCCGCGAATGCTAACCCAGCCCAGGTTCTCAACCTGTCCCTCGGTGGTGGCGGGAGTTGTTCCTCCACCACTCAGGCAGCCATCAACACCGCCCGTGCCTTGGGCTCGACGGTAGTCGTTGCGGCCGGCAACGCGAGCACCGATGCGTCCAACTCTACTCCGGCTAACTGCACAGGAGTGGTCACGGTGGCAGCCACCAATCGTGCCGGTGCCCGAGCCTACTATTCGAACTATGGTGCTGTGGTGGACGTGGCAGCACCGGGTGGAGAGCTGTTCTCGGGCAACTATACCAACGGTATCCTATCGACCTGGAACACAGGCACTACCAATCCGGGCAGCGACAGCTATGAATTCTACCAGGGCACCTCGATGGCCGCCCCACATGTCGCAGGCGTCGCCGCACTGATATACGCCATGGATCCCGCTATTACGCCTGACGGTGTCGAGATCATCCTCAAGAACACCGCTCGAGCCTTTCCGGGTAGCTGCAGTCAATGTGGTGGCGGCATAGTCGATGCGACGGCAGCCGTCGCGGCTGCAGCTGGCGGCAATAGTGGTGGTGACGTACTGGACAATGGCACGCCGGTGAGCGGCCTTGCTGCAGGTACCGGCTCACAGCTTTACTTCACCATGGAGGTACCCGCCGGCGCGACCGAGCTATTATTTACGATGTCCGGGGGCAGCGGTGACGCTGACCTCCACGTCAGTTTTGGTGCGGTGCCGACCACCTCTAGCTACGACTGCCGTCCTTACTTAGTCGGCAATAACGAGACCTGTAGTATCAGCAACGCACAGGAAGGCACCTACCACGTGATGGTGTTAGGCTTTTCTGCGTTCTCAGAGGTCTCGCTAGTTGGCAGTTACACTGATTTCATCGATTTAGATGGTGATGGCTTTACTGACAGTGCAGATAATTGCCCGTCAACACCCAACACTGACCAGTTAGACGCTGATGGAGATGGCAGTGGAGATGCGTGTGATAATTGCCCGTTAATAGCCAATACCGATCAGTTAGACACTGATGGCGATGGCAGGGGTAATGCGTGTGAAGGGCTGCCAGCGGGCTGCTAAATATTTGGCAGGGTACGCAAACGGAGGGACTGCCGCCGCCAGGGTATTACCAAATTAAGTTGCGGGAATGGGTAGAGTCGGCAGAGAGCCTGCCCTCGTTGTCGGTAGCCCGGGGCAGGTGCGCTCAACAACGGAGTAGGGTAGTTGCCTGACCTCGACGTCCTGTTTTTACTGTCTTGGGAAAGTTAACGTGTCAAAGGCCAGGCTGGTAAGCGCTGCTCGAATTAAGCAGCTGCAGAAGCATCCTTAACGGTATGATTTTTTGCAGCCAGAGCAATCATGACCTGCGACCAGCCGGCAAACAGCATTTCTATTGCGACAAACAGGCCAATCACCCACAGGCCGGACTGTGGCCACTCGTTTATAATCATAATGCCCAGGGCGACACTTAAGACGCCGCCTAACAAGGCCCAGAGCCACCCGTCGGTGCCACGTATTTGAAGTGCCATTACCAGACGCAGTACGCCAATTACGATAAGGGTCCATGCGATGAGCAAGGCCAACGTCATGCCTGCGATAACCGGATCACTGACGGCGATAATGCCACCAACAATATAAACCAATGCAATCAGCACGTGCAAAAAGCGTCCTTTCCACGCCTCTGCACGAAAGGCCTGTAACAATTGCACCCCGCTACCAAACAACAATAAAAAACCAAAGTACATTACGATGATCTCGTTAAACAAGACGGTCATACCTAGCCCAATGGTGCCAAGAATCATCATAAGGATCCCCAGGGACAACATCCAAGCCCAGTTTTTCTTCAGTTCGCCGAAAACTTCATCATTAACATTGGCAGAGTCCATCGTTCTATTCCTTTAGTGGGAGGTTGGAGAGACTATACCCAAGTATAAGAAATATGGTATCGCCAATAAAATCGTTAAAATTGCTAGAGTCGATGGACAGCCCACCCCGCTTTATCGTGCATGAATACCTACAAACGCCACCGATTTCCTCCAGAATTCAGCAGTTACGAGGTCTGGATACGTTCACTTGTCGATATCTATAAGATGGGTGCACTGTGTATTGCACGCAGACTATCTCCTACTGCCCCTCTGGAAACTCAAACTCTCGCGAAAGATGTGCGTGGATGATGACGAAGAAGCTAGTTGATACGGGGGTTGGTTTTTAGCTATTTAACAATATTTGCTTTTGCATGGAATAGCGAAAGTATTTCGGGGTTATTCTGTCTATACTTTTTTAAGTTAGTGTCTACATCCGAGATATATTGATTCAAATTGTCTTGTTTCAGTTGAATATGGCTGTGTTCTTTCTGAGCATCATTCTTCGATTGATTTAAAATGGCATCTATAATGACGTCGCCATAAGCAAAATTAAAATGCATTACATCGAGAAAGAAATAGCCATCAATTGATGGGGCTAGAATAGTCTCTCCTGCCGCGTGAAGGTCGTTCTGAAAAGCGAACAGAGGAAAGGGGGGTTGTTTGGCAGCCTGTGCTTGCGCAGTTAATACCTGCAGGACTTCCTGGTGCCACAAATAGAAACTAGATAGTTGTTCCGCGTCTTGGTAGGCGTCTATCATTAAGTAATGTGTTGGTGAAATATAAAAGGACACGTTAAGTTTTTGCTGATAGCAATAGCGAATAATTTCCGCTAGTAAGCTTAAGTCATGTTGAGTCTCAGCTTTTTTTGATTGCTTGTAGTATTGATTTGCAATCATCAAAAAATGAGTTTTTCTCGTTTCATGATCTACGCCTACCGTTGATGACCAGGTGCCATCGGAATAAAACGTCAGGCCACTGTGCTCAATATCAAACAGAGCACGAATGCTGTCAAAAATAGCGCTGCTCGTTAGTAATGTTCGGTACAAATCTTGATAGTGGCGTATAACACTATTGACGATTTTCAAGTCATCCTGCGTCCCCGCCAATCTTGATTCCAAATATCCACTTTGAAATTTGGGCGTTTTTTCAAAGAAAGACGGATAGTCTAAGGCGATAATGACTTTCTTTGGCTTATTATAAAGAACAGCGTGCTGAAGGTACTGTTTAATTTCGTACAGAGTCATACCGGGTAACGATGCATTATAGCCTTGAATGCCATCTGATCCGTTTGATGATGGGATAAGGCTTGCCGCCCTTGAGCTTCCCAGAATGAGTAATTCCGGGTTTATTTTTTCAAGCTGATATGCTTTCGATAATCGCAGATAAAGTAAGAGATTAATCTGCGATGCTTGTCTATCTTTGAGATTAGGTTGATGGTACATGCGGTAGGGATCAACAACGTAGCAAAATAGCGCACTCATTGCGGCGATAACGAGTACTAGAACCAGAACACCTATACTGTAAAATTTATTCATGGTCAAAATTGAAAGTAGAGAAATGGTGAAACGCCTGCAGAGCTTAAAAGCGTGGCGCTCAATAAGACGGCAATAATGAGTTGCCACGCGGGTGTCGCATGCCATTGAATGCGCATGTTTGAATTTTCTTTTCCGAGAAAACCGGCTTTATCCAGTGCTGGGTGCTCCTTTTGCATTAATTCAACAGTGTTCGGTAACAAAAAAATTATCGATGCCGATAGTATTAGAATCGCATAGAGTATTAGCGATTTAGAGCTACCAATGCCAGGTTGAAATAAATCAAGTAATGGAAGTTGCACGATCTTCCTTAGATAAGCTTCGCTTGTAGCTATACTGTCAAGCTGGAGCATCGCGCTTAACATCTGCGAAGCTCCATTAATGGATTCAGCTCTGAAGACGACCCATGCCAGTACTACACAAAGAAAAGTGATAAGAGGCGAGAGTAAAACGGTAAATCTAATGAGTAAATTATGTTGTTTATGCTCAGAAAAGGCTCGCCACCGGTGATTTACGACTAGAAAAAAACCATGTAATGCGCCCCAAATCAAAAATGTCCAACCCGCGCCATGCCAAATCCCACCAAGCAACATCGTCAGCAATAAATTGCGGTATCGCTTCATTGCGCCGTTGCGATTACCGCCCAGTGGAATATAGAGATAGTCCTTTAAGAACCGTGACAAGGTCATGTGCCAGCGCTGCCAAAATTCGATAATGCTTTTAGATTTGTAGGGTGAAAAAAAGTTAAGTGGCAGTCTGATGCCAAACATAATGGCAATGCCCAGCGCCATCTCACTGTAGCCCGAAAAATCAAAATAGAGTTGAAAGCTATAAGCTATAGCGCCGAACCAGGCATCAAAAAAAGACAATTGTTGATTTAGTTCAGCCATGCTGAACGCCGGGTCCGCGATTAAAGCAAGGTTGTCTGCCAGCATCACTTTTTTAAACAGTCCGATTGCAAATAGTGTGATTCCAGCGTTAAAGTTTTCAGAGATGTTTTTAGGCAACGTCTGTTTAGAAAACTGTGGAATCATTTCTTTATGGTGAACTATTGGGCCAGCAATTAACTGTGGGAAAAACAATACAAACAAACAGTAGCGAGAAAAATCATGCTTAGTTGTTTTATCTTGATAAGTATCTACTAGGAAAGTGATTTGTTGAAAAGTAAAAAAAGATATTGCCAAAGGCAATATAATTTCACCTAAACTAATATTCAGCGTGGTCAGCGCGTTTATATTATCAACGATAAAATACGCGTACTTAAAATAGGCTAGCGCAGCTAAATTTAGAGTAATCCCGGCTATAAGAAGCCACTTTCTAGGGAAACCATTGCTTCGCCCCATTAGCAGGTATATACCGTAGTTGAAAAGTATAGAGAGGATGATGAGAAGTAGATATTTAGGGTTCCACCAGCCGTAGAAGACCAGGGAACAGAAAATGAGACCCAAAATAGCGTAGGATGCTTTAAAGCGGGAAAGGAAGTAAAAGAGTATTAGCGTAATTGGCAGGAATGCGAATATGAATTCTGGAGAGTTGAACAACATAGTGCTGTTTTGGGAGCCTGATTATTCAATCGATTATGGCTCCAGCTTAGTGTACGGAAGCCTTAATGCCAATATAAACCTTCACCCCAGGAACTGCTAAAAGATCAATACGTCTTCGCGGGTCCTTTTGGTTCTTTCAGTGAGGTATCGACAAGGTCTCTCCGCCAGATCGCGGAAATCCAGCCCCTAACCTCAAGCAACCGCCCAAAACCACTCTCCAAACACACTAACCCTGGACGCCTATAGTGCTCAGCCCCGATCAGATGCCTTCCCAGATTGTAAATATTGTAGACGGCAGCATGGTCAGTCGCAAATCACTGAGCCTGCATGGTCGGCTTAAAGGGTCTTATCCCTCGCGCCCTGACACGGGCCGCCTCATGCGATTGTTCTGCTCGATTATAGGCATGGTGTTTAGTGGGTACTGACACGGTAACTTGTTTTCGTGCGAAAAGGGGAAGGTCACAGCTGTGCACTAACGCTAACACACTCAAAGTGGAGCCAGGGGAAGTATTTCCGTTCAGTCGAGGGCGATTTTTGTCACCTCAGTGCATGAACTCAAGGGAACGTGTCAGTATCGCATTCTCTCCTCGACCATCTTGGAGTTTATTTAGTTACGAACGGCCGCATCAATCCTGCGCACCAGAGCCTCATCTATATCGGGCGCCGCTTCCGCTGCCAAACAGTCTGCCAGCTCCTCTCGATTTTTCACGCCTAAGACTACCGTCTCCACCCCGGGCATCGACAGGGCGTATTGATGCGCAAGTTGTGCCGGAGATATTCCCATCTCTGCAGCGATTGATCGGAACGGTGCGGCTCGGTCAAAATCCACCTGTTCTCTTGAATCGACTGCGACAGACCTGTCAATGACACTGGTTAGTGAGCCTGCCGCAACCGCTCTAATACCCATGACGCCAACGGACTGATCCCTTGCTTTTTGAATGACTGCGCGAGGATCTGGTTTTTCTCCAGCAATTGCCATACTGCCTGACGAATCCAGCAAATTAGTTACGCACTGGACAACATCCGGTGGTCTTTCTGCATTGATAATAGCCAGATTGGTCACCTGTGTACTGGCGGCCGTCACACCCCATGCTCTAATTCGCCCACTCTGCTTCAGCTTTTCAAAGGCCGGAATTACATAGTCATTAAAGGTAGACGAGGCAACTGCAATGGTAGATAACAACTGTTCCGGAAGAGTCGTCTGCCAATTATCGGGAACAACATAACCATGCAAAATAAAAATATCGATATAGTCCCGTTTTAGCAAAGCCAAACTTTGCTTTAGGGACTTGGATAGTATGCCTTCAATATCTGCACCGTTTGCAGCACCCAACATGCATTTTGTCGTCAGTAGAACAGTATCCGGATAGCCATCGGGAAAAGCCAAACCCATCACTTTTTCTGCCTCACCGTTTCCATAGAGGGGGGCCATATCAAACAGATTGATACCCGCTTCGTGCGCGGCCTTAACTGTCTTTATCGCCTCACCCTGAGACGTGGAGCCCCAGACTTGCCCAATACCGCCGCCGCCTAAAGCATAGCGACTGACATCAAATAACCGACCCAATTTCTGGCGCTGCATGAGTGTCTCACCTCCTAAAATCGATCCTGACAAGTTAACGTGTGGTCATGGGCTGTCGTGACGAAAGCGGTCCTTGACGGACTTAATCTGTCTCAGCTGACTCTACTTTGTGCTCTATTTACTTTATTTGCCAGCTCTGATTTTCCACTGTTCTCGCGAAAATGCGTTAACTAGTTAGTACCGTTCCTGTCCCTAATGCTCGGCACTTGGAAAGCAAGTTTCTTTAGTTGGCGATGGGTTTAGCTGGAAAAGGGCTCGATGGTTACAGGCACAGATTTAAAATTTGGCGTGAAGCTTCTGGGGTCGATACGTTTTTCACACAGTACGTTGGCCTCGGGGTAATAAGAGAGAACATTTCCAGGTGGTATGTCAAAAGCCTGCGCTTTCATGTTTTCAAGCTTGCCACTTGAAGACCGCACTGTAACTCTATCACCGTCCTTTAAGGCAAGCTGCTTCATATCTTCTTTTGACATAAGCACGGCATCCCGGCCGGCGTTATAACGATAAGTATCATTTTCTTCATAAATAATGGAATTAAACTGACCCTCACTGCGAATGCTCGCTAATAAAAAAGGGTATTTATTTGAGTCACCTTTAGGTTGAGGAATTGCATGTATTTGAAAGCGGGCACGCTCACTATCCGTGTTAAAATGAGGAGTATGTATCAAGCGATTACGCACATAAAACTCTTCTTTAGCGACTCCTATATCTTTCAGGTCTTCCATTCCTGGAACCGTTTTTGCGATGGCGTCGCGAATTTTTTCATGGGATCCAAAAGCTTCAAAACTAAAGGGCTTGTCGGCGGGTAAGTCTTTATCAATTAAACCCTTGCCTAAGGCGGAGAGAATGCTTACTTCCGAGCGCACGTTATCGAGGCGATTAATGCCGCCGTCACTTAGGCGTACAAAGTTAAACATGGATTCTTGTGTTGTAGATTGGTTTTCTTCATCTCTTGCACACACGGGTAGCACGAGTGCCTCGTTTTCAATGCCGTATAGATGTCCTTGGTTCAAAGTGGTGGTGAGGTAGAGTTTAAAAGACACCTTGTCTAGAGCCGCTTCTGCCCATTTTGAATCAGGTGTCGCGCTGTATAGGTTTCCGCCAACAATGCACGCATTGTCCATTTCGCCGGCGTAGGCGGCTTCTAGAGACGCGAGTGTGTTTAAGCCTTCTCGGGTTGGTAATTTGATATCGAGTGTCTGTTCAATTTTTTGAAACACGTCAGAAGATAAAACAGGCTTAACGCCGATGGTACCGATACCTTGTACATTGCTGTGTCCCCTTAGAGGTAACAAGCCAGCGTGTGGTTTTCCGAGCATGCCACGAAGGAGGGCAAGATTGGCAATGTACTCAACGTTCGCGGATCCAAACTGATGATGAGTAATCCCCATGCCCCATGCAAATACGGCATTATCCGATTGGCTGTAAAGCTCAGCCAGTTCGTGAATTTTTGTTTTGCTGATGCCAGTGCTTTTTTCTATGTCGTTCCACGTCGTGGCATCAATATCATTTTTAAAAGCGAAAAAATTATCCGTATAACTTTCAATGAAATTTTTATCTTCAGTTCCTAGTTCAAGAACTGCTTTTGAGATCCCCTTTAATAGCGCTATGTCTCCACCAATGTTGGGTTGCAAATACAATGAAGCAATATCGGTGCCACCTACAATCATTGAGGCGGGACTTTTGGGTACTGAAAACTTTACAAGTCCGGGTTCTTTTGCAGGATTAATGACAACGATATGCCCGCCGCGGTCTCTACAGTTTTTCAATTGGTGTATCAGGCGAGGGTGATTTGAAGCAGGATTAGCACCAATAATAAAAATGGTATCGCAATGCGCTAAATCCCCTAGTTCGATTGTCGCGGTACCAGTACCAATGGTGCTGCCTAAACCAACACTCGTTGCTTGGTGGCAATAGTACGAGCAGTTGGTGACATTATTTGTGCCGTACAAACGCGCGAGAAGTTGTAGTAAAAACCCTGCTTCGTTGGATGAGCGGCCGGAAGCGTAAAAGAAACTCCTATTAGGTTCGCTTTTTTGAAAGCGTTTTATTGCGTATTGGAGAGCCCAGTCCCATTCGACTTCCTGGTAGTGTTCGCTGTCTTTGGCTTTGAAAATGGGTCTTCCTAATCGCCCAGTATGTTCTAGTTCTTTGGGTGAGAGTTCTCTCAGTTCGCTAATGCTATGGGAGAATACTTCGGAAGGAATAGGTGATTGAATGTCGGTCGACTGCGCTTGAACACTTTTATTGCAAACCGAAGGGAATTCCCCAAGTTCATTAGTCATGCCGCCAAGCTGGCCGCCCATGCCAAGGCCACATGCTTTGCAGGTGTTTTTTGCAGTGAGTGCTTTTGCTGAATTTTTTAAGCCAATGCGTCGCACTGCATTAAGTGTGTAGAGAACCTTTTTGGGTCCGCCACCTACAATTTTGCTCATAAACGTTTCTCATTTGGCCCGAATGTCCAAGCCCAACAACGAGCCTGTAAGGAGATTATCACGGCCCTGATGATGCGCCAGTGAATGTATGGGTTTGATGGCAAGACTGCCCGAGCAACCACAACTTTAGACAATAATACAGTGAGATTGGGAAACTATCCGGTTCAGCCACCAGGTCAGAGGAGGAAATCTGCCCACAATATAGTTTTATTGGTGCTGACAAGTTAACTTAGCTTCGCTCGAAAAGTGGGAAATAAGAGCGTATAAAGCCAACAAATATAGGATAAAGTGGAGCCTGGCAATGGATTCTTGGCCGCCTTAGCCTAGTTCTTGTAGAGCCAGTCCATGGTCTCAAGTTAACTTGTCAGTACCGAATTGAGCGATAACCGCCGCGAACAAATTTTCAGGCCCGTAGGCGGGTATTTCGCGAATTTCTCCAGTTCAGTTAGCCGGACCAGTGAGGAAATCTCCTGAAAAGCCCTCTTATTTTTCCTATATTTACGGGACCGTCGCCTGTTTTATTCTAAACTTGGACAGATTGAATGAAATATAAATCTAGATTGCTCATACTGCGTTCTCTAAAATGAGTTTGGGAGTGATTAGCTTCTAATGCTAATAGCCCGTGCAGCTGTTATTATCAGTATAATGTTCCTCGTTCCATCCCTGGTCTGGTTGGTGGCTGGAATGCTCGGCCTATTGCCAACAAACCACCTTTCTATTGGCGGTAGTTCCGGAGAACGAACTCTTGCCAGCGTAGCTGTAGCAAGCTGTATCATTGCTGCAATTGCCTGCTTCAGGCTAGAAAAGGAGTCAAAAAAATGATTAAGAACTCAGACAGGTTTATCTTGTTGGCAGTGGCGATCTCGTTCGCATTGTCCGGGTACTTATGGTTCACAGGGAATCGCGACGAAGGCATTTTCACAGCTTTATGGGTGCCTTCGATATTGTGCTTTGGCATCTACTTCAAGTTGATGGGAATGATCGGGAATAGACAATGAGCACCTCGGTTATACTCGGCTTTGCTTTTGTCGTATTCGCTCTTATGCTAACAGGCCTTGCATTGACTGTCCGTGAGTTTCTGAAAGTCTCGGAAGACCCGTCGATCAGAAAAGGAAGTGAACCGTAACTTAGTGACCTGGGCCCAGCGACTCAAGTGAGTATTCAACATAGACATTGAAGATTGCGGTCGCTGCCGTGGTTCTGCCAGAGTCATCGCTTGTATTGAAGACTAGGACGTCATCGATAGAATTCTGGCTCATCTTGAGAGCAAGGAACAACACCCCCGCTTTGCCACACATGGCACCACCGACCAGTGCATCACCTGGGACAAGGTGAATAGGTGCATAGCACCAAGAGAGGTTGCCCTAGAGTACAATGTACCTTTTAGTAGAAAGCGAATCCACAACCCTAAATCAGCAAGGACGCTACTGAAAAACGCGTGGTACGGGCTGTTGCGTGCTCTCGTTCAGGAATAAACGGATATGAATTGCGCGATAACCGCCGCGAACAAATCTTCAGGCCAGTTGACGTGAGCTCTCGGGCTAGCGATCATGAGGGATTTGCGCAATCTGATTCAGCGTTTCGGCTGAAAAAATACAGGTATAGTTTGGAGAATGACAATCAACCACATTAGGCTACGTTGCGGAATTTTGGCTGTCTGTATGGTTTTGGGTGCCTGTTCTAAAGACCCGCAGGTGTCTGCTGAAACCCCGCTACCGGAGGCTTCCCCCAGGAATTTGTTACTGATATGCATCGATACCGTTAGAGCTGATGTGTTTTATGGGCTGGGCGAAGCCCATAAGGATTCTTTGAGTGCATGGCAAGACGATGCGCTGGTGTTCGAGCAGGCAATTTCTTCCTCTTCATGGACGGTGCCTGCCCTCGGATCAGTGTTCAGCGGCTTATGGCAGTCAGGGCATGGTGGTGGCCGGTTACCCGATGTGAATATTGGGGGGCTGATGTTGTCCACTGCATTGAATGAAGGCGTGCCTTTGCTTGCTGAGGCTGCCGAGCAGGAAGGCTTCGACACTGCAGCCCTCTCAGCATCTCCCTGGACCAATTCCCCGGATGACGCTATGGGTTTGACCCGAGGGTTCAAAGAAAAGCAAAAGTTAGGGAGGCTCGGCTCGCGGGCTGCTTTTGGACAAATGAACGAGATCCTCGCTCAAAAGCCAGAAGACACCCCCTTTTTTTATTACCTGCATTTTATGGAAGCACATGATTGGCATGTGACCGCAGAGCCTGTTCTGGATGCACGAATCGCCAAGTTTTCTCCAGAGGAGCGTGCGTTGTTTTTGCAGGTCGCGCCCCCCCAGGCTTGCAAGGATGAGCAATCACTGCTTTGCAAACGATATTTAGTCTACGCTTCTGCCGTAAAAAGGTTGAGGGAATCGATTGCAGTAATGCTCACGAGGATGGAAGAAAAAAGTTTGTTAGAGGATACCGTGGTGGTTGTATTCTCTGATCACGGAGAAGAGTTTGGAGATCACGCTAATGACAAGAGAATTCAGAAAACAGTTGGGAGCTCCCCGAAAAAATTTGTAGGCCATGGTCAAAGCATGTATCAAGAGTTGCTACATGTGCCGATTATTGTCTGGCACCCAAAATATGACGGCGCGGGCATAGATGAGCTGGTCAGTCTGGTTGATATTGGGCCGACGGTAGCGCGCTGGCTTGATATTGAGTTTTTGCCTGCGCAATGGCCAGGGTACTATTTGGATAATTATCTTCAGCCGTCACAGAAGGCGCTCGAGAGAGTGGCATACGCCTCCGGGATTGCCAATGGCGAGCAACAAATTAGCGCTCAGCAAGGTACTAAGAAATCGATCTGGTATATGGTTTCGGATGAAAACTCTTATTTTGATCTTGCCAGCGACCCATACGAATCACATTCTGCACCCAGTGATAACCTCGTACTGCGCTTCGATGGCTTGTTTTTGGATTATGCGCGAAGCATGCAGAATAAGGAGCGTAAGCCAGCGCTATTACCCGATGAGCAAATCAGGAGATTGCAATCTATCGGATACCTGCAAGGCGTGGAAACAAGTGCCGATACGGAGAATTAAATTGGTTTCCTAGCTGGCTTTATTATTGAACATTACTCCATTCAGGCGCATCTTCGCGACAAGGATCCAACTTCCTCTACCCTGCCGCTATTGACACCACAATCCTTGGCACCGCCTGAGACATTGCCCCTATTCGCTTCAAGCGAATTCACGACCACAACTCTAAATCGGGTACTGCCAAGTTAAAGCCCCGATGTTGATAGAATCGGCGCATGAATACATATAAGCGGCACAGACTCCCTCCTGAAATAATTTCCGACGCTGTCTGGCTCTACTATCGCTTCAATCTCAGCCACCGCGATATCGATGACCTTCTGGCAGAGCGATGCATCACCGTCGCTAGGAAATCAATCCGCCTATGGTGCATCAAGTTCGGAGCAATCTACACTCGGCGATTGAAACGAAAGCCCCGGGGTTACGGCGATACCTTCTAGATTGATGAAGTCTTTATCAGGACCAACGGCAAGCAGCACTATCTATGGAGAGCAGTCGACCAGGATGGCGAAGTGGTTGATGTCTATCTTTAAGCAAAGCGCGATGGGGCGGCTGCGAAGCGTTTCTTTAAGCGTCTACTGCGATGCCATGGTGGCGAGCTCAGGACGATCGTTACAGATAAACTTCGTAGTTATGGTGTTGCTCATCGAGAACTGATACCGGATGTGATTCACAGTACTAGGCAGTATGAGAATAATCGGGCAGAGTAATCTCACGAGGCGACCAGGGTAAGGGAGCGAGGGATGCGTAAGTTCAAATCAGTGCGTCAGGCGGAGCGATTTTTGGGCACGCATGCTGCGGTTTCTAATCTATTCAATATCGGTAGACATCTGGTTGGCGCTGAGCATTATCGTGATCTTAGGGGGAGTGCGTTTGCAGAGTGGAATAGGGTTGTTGCCTGAACGGGGAGGCCGGATTTCTCTGGGCCCAAGAAGTTAACTTGTCAGAACCATCCCCGGGTATCGTAAGAGAGAGCTGGTATCAGAAGTTGTCACGCGCCCTGGACTTACATCTTAAAAAAGCGATCAAGCGGGTACACTAATTTTTAGAGTCGGGCGTTAGCCAACAATGCGGCTTATTTTCCTAATACTATTCCTCTGTAGTGCCAGCGTATTGGCAGACATCACAGGGCGCGTCGTATCAGTGACAGACGGCGATACCATCAGAGTCTTAGATAGCACCAACACCCAACACAAGGTGCGACTGACGGGCATAGACGCTCCTGAGAGAGGCCAGCCCTTCGGTGCTAAGTCTAAAGATCATCTTGCTTTCATGGCGGCAGGTAAAGAAGTCTTCGTAGAGTCCAACAAGAACGGCCGCTACGGCCGTGTTATCCATGAGGAGATCTGCTCACGATAGCCCTTTTATTTATCCTATACTTTCAAGGAAATATCCGTCTTTGTAAATCCATTCAAGCTCGGTGCGACCAAGGGCTACTTCATCACCCAGTTGTACGCTGCCGATAATATCTGGAGCTGTATCTATACGGCCGCCTTTGCTGACGACATTGTTGGTGAAGTCGTAAGTGTGTTTTGCCCAGGTGCCGGCAAACGAGAGGTACTTCGCCAAGTGCGGGTTTTTTATGGCCTCTAATTTTTTGGGTTTGGTTATTTTAGTTCGTCAGACGTATGGCGTTCGCCCGTTAACGCTATTTGTCAGACCAGGTATGTGTAATATAGCTAAGCCGTGCCAGTAATCGTGTCACCGTATCGCTTCACTGGGTATTGATCACCCTGTCGTAGAGAATCCAGCTATAATCGACCCCGTAGGCTGCAGCG
>JAPKBI010000215.1 GCA_028823475.1 Halioglobus sp.
GTCGCCTGTGGGTTCAGCTCAAGCAGCTTAAGGAGGGTGTATTCGGAGTCTTCTGTCATACCGGTTGATCTGCCTTTGGACACGCTACCGCCCCGCCCTGGTTCTTTTCACGGGAATGACGTGGCTTGATAATGATCTGTTCAACAGTTGAACACAGGTTGCTGATAAAGAAAAGTCTTGCTTTAGAAAAGCCAGTTAAAGCGGAGCCAGTGGAGAGCTATAGCGCATTCAGCGCATCGATAGGCACCTCGACAGTGTTCTGCCGTCCCAGTAGCTCAATAAGAATCATGGCGCGCGCCTCGGGCTCAGCGCCCTCAAACACGGCCGTCAATCCCGCAAAGGGGCCTTCTAACACCGCCACCTTGTCGCCAGCCCGAAAAGGCCAGCTTTCCTCTCCCGGCACAGCACCCTGCGCCGCCTCTGCCTGTTGCAGATAATGCACAACGGCATCGGGCACCGGCCTAAGGACATTGCCGAAACGAACCAGCCCCGACACGCCCACCGTTGAGCGGATAGGGGCCAGGCTTTGCTCACTAATATCAGCGTTTACAAACAGGTAGCGCGGAAAGAGCGGCTCGACAGATGTTGTCCAGGCAGCCCGCCTGCGCTTGCGCACCGTCATCATCGGTAAATAGGCGTGATAGCCCTGCCTCTCGAGCTGCACCTTGGCGCTAGCCTCCTGCCGTGGCTTAGACTGTACTGCAAACCACTGCTTGCTCATCAGCATTAGGTTTCCGATGTTAAGCGCCTGAAAACGAGGCAGATTTGAGGGTGTACTGCTTGGGGCCACACAAAAACGCCCAGTAGAACCGGGCGTTTGAGGTGTCTTTTAAGCTAAAACAAACCTACCTTGAAATGGGCGGATTGTCGTTGTTGTCGTCAGCATCGCTCACTTCGTTTCTAACGGCATCAACTGCGAAAACGCCGCCCGTCATGACGCCGGCAAACATGAGGCCACCGGTTATAGGCGCGCTGCCGCCGGCTGCCGCGGCGCCGCCAGAGGCCGCAGTACTACCGACAGCAAAATTAGTGCCCGCTTCGGCCAGCGTATTGCAGCTTTCAGGCGTACCGACTTCGGCAATCTCGTTGTCGCTGACAGACTGCTCGCAGCCATTGGCATAAACCACTGTGGCCGAACCACCGCCCATCGCCATCAGACGATCACCCGGGTATACCGTCATATTGGTCTGTGCCTCAACATAGGTACCCGTCTGATTAATCATAACGGGCAACTGCAGGCTAGTGAGCTGCGTTCCAGCGTTCTCGGCGAAAGCGCTTAGGCTGCTGCCTAAAAGGATGGCCGCTCCTGCGGTGCGCGTTAATGCTTTAATATTCATGCTCGTTCCTTAACAAAACAGTGTATTACTTTCAGGAACGATAGTTTAAACAACTGTTATGCACTTTTATATAGGGAAAATCCCTTACTTTTACCCTAATCCATAAACGGGTTTTTCTCAGGCTCACTTGCCTGCGGCAACAACGTGACTTTGCGAAGTGCTTGCTCTGACAGGGCTGCAGAGGATTCTCCGGCGCGCTTGGTGCGCTGTTTGGGTGGCGTGGGCTCCCGATAAGGATGCAGATACAACCCCGCCAGAAAGGCAAAATAGACCATGTTGGCGGGCACAAACAGGTTGTAGTCTACCGCCTCGTGTAACAGCATCAGCAACAGTCCCAGGCCCGCGCCCACCTGAATATAGCGAAACTCGCCCCAGTCGCCACGCTTCCACAGGGTGAACCAGCGCATAAAATACAGCGCGAGAAAGCCCAGTATTAACGCGACGGCCACTATGCCGCCGTTATAGATCCACTCCAGATAGCTGTTGTGGGCCCGATTGATCAGGTAATCGGCCTGGCTGAGGTCTTGAAAGCGGGCAAAGGTCTGCTGAAACGTGCCAGTGCCGGCCCCGAGGGGGAAGAACTGGCCCATACCCTCAAAGACGCCATCAAATATAATCCAGCGGCCATTCGACAGCGGGTCGCTTACCGTGAAGCGCTCCAACACCGTGCCCAGGCCGATGGCAATCGCCAGACCCACCGCGAGCGACACGATAACGCCGGTGCGACCAAACGTATTGCCCCCGCCGATACGGCGGGAAAAGGCCGCACTCACCAGCAACACGCCCACCAGCGTGAGCACAATGCCGGTACGAGAGCGGGTAAAAATAATCGCCAGCAGCAGCAGCAGGGCGATCACGCCATAGGAAAACGCGCGATGCCCATCGGCCGTTGCATAGTACTGCATGCGCTCACGCAGACTCCTACCCTGTTGCGTTAGCGTCTGCCGACCGAGGGTGGCCATGAATAGCGCCAAGCTCAGCATCAGCGACAGATACAAAAACCCGGCAAAATTGTTACGGCTGGTATAGGTGCCCACCGCATTGCCGGTGCTGGGTAATTCGATGCCAAGATAAAACATCGGCGATGGCGACGAGCCAAATTGCATCAGGCCGAGTACCGCCTGGAGCGTCGCGACCACCAGCATCAGTGTCACCAGATTCTGTAGGCTGCGTACCGAGGTGGCGCGAGTCAGTAGGTAGACCGCTATCGGCACCAATAAAATCAGCCAACCTGACAGTGTCTCCCGCGCAATGATCGACAACGTGACCGCGCCCTGATCGACTGCAGCCGCCTGCTGCGCCAGAAAATAAGCAGCCTGCCCCGGCAGATCTACCCGACTAAGCCCCGGCAAGGGCAGCAGTTGCAGCAGCGGGAAAACCGCCAATGCAGCCAGCAAAAAAACCTCCAGGCGCCCCAGTACCCTACGGCGCTCACTGCCCCACCACAGAGCCAAAAACCCCGCCACCGCCAGCAACTCCAGCAACAGGGCCGCCAGGGGAATCTTGCCGGAACGAAAAAGAGGAGACAATAGAATAAAAGCGGCCAACAAAAACTGCGGCACCCTGCTGGCAATTGACGGTGAGGCGTTCATCGTTTGCGTTCAATCCTTAAAGCATCCACCCACAGTGTTCCTTCTATCTCATGGTCTACGTCGCGCGCACCGACCGACCTTAGGCTCAGCACCTGGCCGACACAGCCCACCGGTACAATAATATCAAAGGCAAAAGCGCGCCAATCTCCGCTGCCAGCGAACGTGTCGCTGTTGCCCAGTGTGCCGCTAGCCCCTGCATTGCAGTCAACACGCCACTGCAACCCACGGCGGGCCTTTAAGTTGTCGGGGCGCACCCTGCCGCTGAGCACATAGGTGCCTTGGTCGAGGTACAGGTTTTGACTGAGGTGCCTAAACCGGATGCGCTTGCCGCTAAACGACACACGCAGGGCGGTGTCGCCTTCGATGCCGTAAGTGTCTCCAGACGTTATGCGTATGCCGCTGTTTCTGGGCGGATAAGCGTACCATTCAAAGCCGGTATTGTTGACGATCTCGCGCTCAAACCCACCGTCAAACAGATACCCCAAGTATTGCAAATCCTCTTTTTCGAGGCCATTCACCCAATATAAATAGGCCTCGGCGATCAACTCGTCCTTACGCAACCGGCCGATATACAGGTCGCGTTCACGCGCACTCAGTGGCACCTGCGCGGACGCCTCACGCATGTCAACCAGCGCCGTCACGGTGGCCACATTCTGCGCATTGGATGCTGCGTACTTAAAAAAAGCCTCCCACCACGGGTACATTGCCGGATTTTCAGTCATGGGCAGCAGCGCGCCCCGAGTTTCCTCCAGCGCCGCGACAGCCAGTAGCTGCGGAAAGTACGTCTCCCGCAGTCTCCCCCTGCCCCCTACCAGTGCAACGGCCAGATGCTGCACCGCCTGCTCCACGTCTTCGCGCGCGGACCAGTACAGCGCCAGATCCAACTGCGCGGCATATTGCACCGGCATCAAGGTATTGGCCGCCGTTGCCAGGCGATCACCGCGCTCTGCCTTATCGTCTGCAGCATACAGCGCGGCCACGTCCATTTGCGGCCGTGCGTCTGCCGGATTGGATGCAATGGCCGCGCGCAGCAGCGCCAGCGCCTCAGCGGGCTGCTCTTGCCGTAGCGCATCCGCACCTAATTGCGCCAGTGCCACAGGATGGCGTTGATCCCACCATAGCGCCGTCTGCAAAGACTTGGGGTTGCCATCACGGGCCTCTGCGACAAAAAAATCGGACAGATTGACGGCCAGAATCTGCCAGATCACAATAGCTGCGATGACGGCCAACGCTGTTCGCTTCGCGACAAGGCCTGCTCGACTGCCGCTAAACCGCTCGCTCACTGGTAATACATCCTTTTTATCAATAGTGCCTCGCCCTGGCGGGTCGCTTCGAGGGTGATGTCCACCTCGACAATGGACGCTTCACCGTCTGCTGCCACGGTAGTAATGCGAAACCGGCCAGAGCCCAAGCGTCCGTTCTCAGTGGCGTTGCGCCAAGTGAAA
>JAPKBI010000216.1 GCA_028823475.1 Halioglobus sp.
TCGCGAGGGTGGCCGTACGGTTGGCGCCGGTGTTGTAGCCAAGATTATTGAGTAAACGACTGCCTGGGCAGTCGGGAGGCAGATCTGAAATTTGCCTCCTCCGCAGCTAAGCCGAACCGCTTGAATGAGCAGTTCGGCTTAGTTGTCTCAGCGTAAGGTTTAGGCCAGTAGCTCAATTGGCAGAGCAGCGGTCTCCAAAACCGCAGGTTGGGGGTTCGATTCCCTCCTGGCCTGCCATTTATTGGCGGGTACTGCGCCCAAGTTGGGCGCTGTCTAATGTGACAAGGTTGATTTGATGAGTGAGGAAACAACTGCGAATAGGTTTGACACGGTCAAGTGGGTCGTCGTTATTGCCCTGATTGCTGTGGCAGTGGTTGGCAATAGCTACTACTCAGACCAGTCGCTGCTATACCGTGTGTTGGGTATTCTTGCTATTGCCGCGGTAGCTGGCATGGTTGCTTTGCAGACGGCTAAAGGTGTCGCGTTCTGGGCGTTGGTGAAAGGATCCAGAACGGAAATACGCAAGGTTGTCTGGCCTACTAGGCAGGAAACAGTGCAAACCACCATGATAGTGGTGGCATTTGTGTTGCTGGTGGCGTTGTTGCTCTGGGGTTTGGATGCATTCCTGAGCTGGCTGGTGTCACGTGCAATTGCTTAACAACGAAATAAGGGTTATCTGATGGCAATGCGCTGGTACGTGATTCATGCCTATTCGGGGTATGAGAATAAGGTTGCCGCGGCGCTAAAGGAGCGTATCGAACTGCATCATATGCAGGATCGCTTTGGAGATGTGCTGGTGCCTACCGAAGAAATCGTGGAAATGCGCGGTGGACAAAAAAGGCGTAGTGAGCGCAAGTTCTTTCCTGGCTATGTGCTGGTTCAGATGGAGCTGGGCGATGATACCTGGCACCTGGTAAAGGAAACGCCTCGCGTTCTTGGATTCATTGGTGGTAAGGCAGACGCCCCTGCTCCGATTACCGAGAAGGAAGTAGCGGCAATACTGCAGCGCGTGGAAGATGGGGTGGAAGCACCTCGGCCCAAGACGCTGTTTGAGCCTGGCGAGATGGTGCGGGTTGTTGATGGCCCCTTTAACGACTTCAACGGTGTCGTCGAGGATGTTAACTACGAGAAGAGCCGTCTCAATGTAGCGGTCTTGATATTTGGGCGGTCCACTCCGGTGGAGCTCGAATTTAGTCAGGTAGAAAAGGCCTGATTGAAAGTGTAATTGTGCGGGGATGGTGGGTAATCATCCTCTTTATTAAATGGCGGCACAGCTGCCTTTATGGGGAGCTCTAGTAGGCCCAAACGGCCCAAACAGCGATTGTACCCGGGAGAAAAGATATGGCTAAAAAAGTTCAGGCTTATATAAAGCTGCAGGTGAAGGCCGGCCAGGCGAATCCTAGTCCCCCTGTAGGGCCAGCATTGGGCCAGCACGGCGTTAATATTATGGAATTTTGTAAGGCGTTCAACGCTGAGACCCAAAGCATGGAGCCCGGTCTCCCAATTCCAGTCGTGATTACGGTCTATGCTGACCGCTCATTTACTTTTATTAAGAAGACGCCACCGGCTTCAGTATTGCTGTTGAAGCTTGCCAATCTTAAAAAGGGTTCCGGTACGCCTAACACCCATAAAGTGGGCAAGGTGAACCGTGCTCAGTTGGAGGAGGTGGCTACGATGAAGTGGCCTGATCTCACTGCTGCTGACATGGACGCCGCCGTGCGTACCATCGCTGGCAGTGCCCGTTCCGCCGGTATTGACGTAGAAGGGGTGAAGTAAGATGGCCAAAATGTCCAAACGCGTTCGACTATTTAAAGAAAAAATTGACCCTCAGAAGGCCTACCCACTTGATGTGGCGGTGAAGTTCCTGAAGGAATTATCCACCGTTAAGTTTAACGAGACGGTTGAGGTTGCAGTGAACCTGGGTATAGATTCCCGGAAATCAGACCAGGCTGTGCGCGGTGCAACTACCCTGCCTTTCGGTACGGGTTCTGATGTTCGTGTCGCTGTCTTCGCCCAGGGTGATGCGGTTGAAAAAGCAAAAGCCGCTGGCGCTGATCTGGTCGGTATGGAAGATCTGGCAGAGCAAATCAAGGGCGGCATGATGGACTTTGATGTTGTTATTGCCTCTCCGGATGCAATGCGAGTGGTGGGTCAATTAGGCCAGGTCCTAGGTCCGCGTGGCCTAATGCCAAACCCCAAGACTGGCACGGTAACGCCTGATGTTGAAACCGCAGTGAAGAATGCGAAAGCGGGTCAGGTGCGTTACCGCACAGACAAGAACGGCATCATTCATGGCGGCATAGGTAAGATTAATTTCGAGCTGGAAGCCATTCACGGCAATCTGGCAGCATTGATGTCCGATTTGAGGAAGGCTAAGCCTGCCTCATCGAAAGGTGTCTATATTAAAAAAATCAGCCTGAGTACCACGATGGGTCCGGGCATTACTATCGATCAGGTGTCGGTAGAGAGTTGATCGAGTCGCCCTCATAAGGGGCGGTTCCTCAAAACCCTTCAGGGAAGGAGGGTGTTGTAGATTGGCATCGATATCTAAGGATTCGATCCAGTCCACTTTGAGGTCTTTAGACAAAGCGCCGGGCGTTTAGCCTATTTAGCTGAGAACTGAAGGCCATCAAAGACCGTAGGTGCCAAAGCCGAAGTAGTCCTTCAGCGGCGGTTTAATCACGGCAAGTCCTTCGGGGCGCGCCAAAGCCTACGCAGATGGTGAACATGTTCACCACGCACAAGCAGTGTTGACATAGAGTTGTCGACATTTAAATGTGCCGGCCAGAAGCAATATTGTTGTTTTAGGGCGGTACAAACTTAGCAATCCAGGAGTAACTCCAGTGGCAATAGGACTCGAAGACAAGAAAGCGATCGTAGCTGAAGTTAACGAGACTGCCACCAGTGCACTGTCCCTGATTATCGCCGACTCACGTGGCGTGACTGTGGACGGAATGACGGCATTGCGCCAAAAAGCGCGTGAAAACCAGGTGACTCTCCGTGTCGTGCGGAACACCCTGGCTAAGCGGGCGCTGGCAGGAACTGAGTATGAGTGTGTCAATGGCATTCTCTCCGGTCCCTCCCTGTTCGGATTTTCAATGGAAGATCCAGGCGCAGCAGCTCGAATTTTCAAAGACTTTGCGAAAGTAAACAAAGACTTTGAAGTAAAAGCACTGGCGGTAAGCGGCCAGATGCTGGGTGCAGATCAGTTGGATGTTTTGGCTAAGTTGCCTACGCGTGATCAGGCACTCTCAATTTTGATGAGTGTTATGAAGGCGCCGGTGACAAAGCTGGTCCAGACAATGAACGAAGTACCTGGGAAACTGGTTCGCACACTCGCAGCAGTACGCGATCAGAAAGAGACAGCGGCGTAAGCCTCTGTTTGTGGATAACTAATCAGCTAAATAGGAGATATGAGTCATGGCTCTGTCTAAAGATGATATTTTGAATGCAGTTGCCGATATGAGCGTCATGGACATCGTGTCGCTCATCGAAGCAATGGAAGAGAAGTTTGGCGTTACTGCAGCAGCAGCTGTAGCCGCTGCGCCGGCCGCCTCAGGCGGAGACGCTGGCGCTGCTGAAGAAGAGCAGACTGAGTTTGACGTTATTCTCACCGCAGCTGGTGAGAAGAAAGTAAACGTTATCAAGGTCGTTCGTGCGATTACCGGCCTAGGCTTGAAAGAAGCCAAAGGCTTGGTTGACAACGCACCCTCCAGCATTAAGGAAGGTGCTCCCAAGGCGGAAGCTGAGGACGTCAAAAAGCAACTTGAAGAAGCCGGCGGTTCTGCTGAGCTCAAGTAAGGTTGAGAAGAGTCTGGCTTAGGCTGGATATGGACAAGGCTGGTGAGCGCGGTGCTCGCCGGCCTTTTCCCGCTTCAAGAAATGAAAATTTTTAGGGTTGGTGCAGACTGCGCAGCAACCTTATTTTAGTTCTTTTAAGAGCTAGTTAATTGTCCGATAAGGCAATGAAAAGTTAATCACGCTGGGGAGTACTGATGGCATACTCGTACACTGAGAAAAAACGTATTCGCAAAGATTTCGGCGTGTTGCCGAAGGTAATGGATGTACCTTATCTGCTTGCGATCCAAATGGACTCTTACCGGAAATTCACCCAGCAGGGTGTTGCCCTTGATGCGCGGGGCGATTACGGTTTGCACGCTGCTTTCAAGTCAGTGTTCCCGATCGTCAGCTACAGCGGGAACGCAGCACTGGAATATGTCGATTACAGATTGGGCAAGCCTGTCTTTGACGTGAGCGAGTGCCAATCGCGTGGCGTAACCTACTCATGTTCATTGCGCGTAAAGGTCCGGTTGATCATTTACGACAAAGAGTCGTCTAACAAGACCATCAAGGACATCAAGGAGCAGGAAGT
>JAPKBI010000217.1 GCA_028823475.1 Halioglobus sp.
AGAGCAGTTGTCCTCCTACCTTTCTGTTGCACGGTGACGCGGACCCTATCGTGCCCGTAGAGCAAAGTGTGATGATGCACGAAGCATTACTGTCTGCGGGCATTGACAGTCAGTTAATGTGCATAGCGGGCTATACCCATGGTGATTACCGGTTTAACCGTGATGAACCTGCCGCGAGAATTTCTGCTTTCCTGAACAAAATCGCCCTTAATCAATGAAAGCGAGCTAAAGACTAGACTTATCGTCCAGGCATTTTAACAACATAAAGCAGACCCTCAATGGGTTTATTTTCGCTATTGGCCACTGTCTCCTTTGAGGTGCGAGCGGTCGTTAACAGCTATCCAAAATCAGGCTTATTAACGTCAACTATCGGGTCCAGAGCGGTGCCACCAGGGGTGTGCTGCGAGGGTATGGGTTCGCCAACTGTCGAGCGCAACGCTTATAGGTGTTGATAAAAACACTCCTAATCCAGAAGGAGGCGTGAGCCTTTACAGTGCTGTTAGAGCTATGGCTATTAATGCGTCATGGCAGGTTTTTGAAGAACACAGACGCGGTTCATTAGAACCTGGTAAATTTGCTGACTTTGTAATTTTAGAAAAAAACCCCCTAGCCTCCACTGAAAAAATGAAGGATCCCGGCGTGCACAGCACCTGAATAGCGGGCGTACAGGTTTATGGGTTAAAGGGGATCTGACCCTCTGGTAGCCTAACTGACTGCCAGAGGCGCATCCCCAGCCCAATCAACCAACAATTGCTGTGTATCCTGCTGCCAAGGATGAAAGCCCTCAGCATAAAACTCTTTATACAGAGCCAAACCTCCACTAAAGGCTCCCTGCTTACCGAAGAGTCCAGCCAAGCCTTTGCGCCACAGCTGAAAATTCAATAATTTTCCGTCTTTGCGCAATATATAAAACAGCGCCCGTGCCAGCTCCAAACTAATGAAAAATGTCGCGCGCCTCATGACAGCAATGCGAACTTTTTCACTGCCTCCCACTGCGCGAAATACGTCGAAGGCCACCGATTTGTGCTCCATCTCTTCAGCGGCATGCCAGCGCCATAGTTCGCGCATTGAGGGCTCGGCCTTGTTCATAATCGAATCAGAGCTCAGCAGAAGTTCTGCCAATACCGCGGTAAAATGTTCGATAGCGACAGTGATCGCCAGCTTTTGAATAGGAGGGAGGTTTTTCCTCGCCCAGTCCAAGCGCTTAGTCAACTTACCCTCGAGTTTTTGCAGGTCATAACCGCGCGCTTCGCACAATGTTTCGTTATACCGCTGGTGTTCGCGGCGGTGAAAACCTTCCTGGCCACAAAACCCACGGATGTGTTCTTGCAACTCCGGATCAGTTATTTCGTCCCTGTAATGCCTAACGGCGTCAATAAAGAATTTTTCCCCAGCCGGAAACGTTATCGACATGCCGTTAAACGCTGCAGTCAGAAACGCGTCATCAGCCAACCACTCACCTCTCAGTGCCTCGGCAATATCATGAGAACGATTGCGCGGCTGAATGTGCACATTGGCTGGCGTCGTTGTTTGACTGGCTGTGTGACCGGCGGCTGTGCTGGCGGCAAAAGTGTCCATGCAGGTATTTGCCTCTTTGACGGGCTGCACACGGTTGGGCGTAGTCGATAACATAACGGAACTCCATATGATCTCGTTAATTAAGAGTCTATATGTTAGTTGACAGACGCCCATGAAAAGGAGTTATATACAGGCAGGTGAGGAGTTAAATACCCTCAAAATAAGAGTTAAATACAGTCATTTAGTGGGTTATATACCTCCAACAGGCGGCGCGATGCACTCGTACTACATATCAACACTGCTGCAGGTACTGGAACCAAACCACGTGTCGCGCGCGCAGCTATTGGACGGTACAGGGCTAGAAGATGCTGATCCGCAGGCCGCAATTAATCTTACGGCACTGCAACTTAATACCGCTTGTACCAATGCACTGGAGATTTCTAAGGACAGCCAATTGGGTCTGAAATTTGGCAGCCAAATCAGCATCGCATCTCAGGGTATCTTCGGCTACGCAATGATGGCCAGTGCCACCACGGGTGACGCGCTCAAATTATTGGTGCGGTACAACAGGGTGATATTGCCCAGTATTGGCATTGAGTTGCAGTGGCACGACACCGCATTGGAGTTATGGGTTAAGGCCAGCCACCTCCCGGAAGCGCTAGAGCGCTTTTATACAGAGGTGCTTTATGCAGCAATCATCAATAGCGGCAGCATCTTACTCGGCCGCGAGGCAACCGTGACCAAGGAACTTCAACTAGGCTATGCGCCGCCAAGTGATATTAGTTTATATCACAAAATTTTTGGCTCGGAAGTGCGCTTCAACGCGGTGCGCAGCGCCACGTTTTTTGATTACGTCCATCTCGACTCGGCTATTTCAACGTCCAACCCTATTGCGCGCGATATTTTTCGACGGGAGTGTGACCGCCTTGTTTCGCGCGACACTAACGGGGGCATGGTGAGTGAACGCGTGCAAGAAATTCTGTTGCAAGCTGGGTCAGAGTTTCCAACATGCGCCAAAGTGGCAATGCAATTGCATATGAGTGAAAGTACGCTGCAGCGTCATCTGCAAAACGAAGGGAACCGTTATCAGCACTTGTTGGATCAGGTGCGCTATCGCCTCGCCATGGAATATCTTCAGGGCACCAATCTTCCCGTTGTGGAGATCGCCAATTTGTTGGGGTTCAGCGACGCGGCCAATTTTCGTAGGTCATTTAGGCGATGGTCGACTACCACGCCCTCGGCTGTGCGCGAAGCTAGTAATTAGAGGGCAGCTACGCAGTCTGGCTGTACTACAAATTCAATCTCAGCCATCGCGATACTGAATATCGGTACTGACAAGTTAACTTGAGGTCATTGGCTGGCTCTACACGAACTAGGCTAAGGTAACCAAGAATCCATTGCCAGGCTGCACTTTGAACGATATTTGCTGGTTTTATACGTTCTGTTTTTCCACTTTGCGAGCGACACTAAGTTAACTTGTCAGTACCTTTGAGTCTGCAAATCTCTCATGCTGGCTCAGACGGATTCTTTAAGGGCGGCAATCGCCAGGCGATCCAGACCCCGAATACGGCGATTCCGAGATAGGTGATGCTGACGGTGGAAAAACTGGCGTTGCCTTCGCCGAGCCAGATCGGAAGCGCTTGCAGAAGAGCCCCGCTCAAACAACCTCCGGCATTGACGATCGCGACGACAGTCGCAGCCTGGCTTGCTGGAAGTCCGAGGCAGGCCACCGCAAAGCTCAGCGAACAGGTGCCAATGAGCAGACCCAGGGCCACCATCAAGACCAGCAGCTGGTCGGTGGAAGCGGTTGTCGAAACCCACAGCGTCACCGCTATCAGGACCAGGGTCAAGATCGTCGAGATCCGGAGAATACCCCGCAAGCGCTCGACACGTCCCCCAAGGATTCCAGCCACGAGCATTCCCACGGCCAGACCGGAAAAAAGACCCATCTCCAGTTTCGATATCTCAGCCGCGGTGCAGCCGCAGGCCTCCTGAAGCTTCACATTCCAGTACCCCCCGAAGCCGAAGATGAGCCCCGCTCCCCAGACATAGAGTCCGGTCCCCTGACGCACGAGAGGTCGTTTGAGCGAGTCCACGATGCTGCGCTTGATTCTTCCCGCTTCGTGCGGCGGCGCGTGGTCGGGCTTTGTGAAAAACAGGGTCATCCAGAGCAGGGCCCCCAGGCTCAGTCCGAGGAGCGCTTGACCCTGCATGAGCAAACGCCAGGGAGTATCCGCAAAGAGGGTCGGGATGAACACGGCCGAAATGGCACCGATTCCGAAGCACATATCGGCAAGTGCCATCGCCAACGGAAAACGACGAGAGGGTAGGCGATTGCGCGCGATTTTTCCGGTGCCGGGAAACACAAAGGCCATGAAGGCACCCGCCAGAATTCGTGTCCCGAGTAGCGTCCAGAACCCCTGCGCTTCGGAAAACAAGAAGACCGAGAGAGCGGAGAAGCCCGCCGCAATCGGAAGGACTTGCCGTGCCCCGAATCGATCGAGCAGGAGCCCCGCCGGTAATTGCATCAGTCCATAGGCCAGAAGGTAAGCCAATGAAATCGATGCAGTTTCAAATGCAGTCAGGCGGAACTCCTGCTGGATGGAGTCAGCAAAAAAACTGTAGGCAAATTGAAAGTCGACCTGCCAAAGAAGAAAAAGGACCGCGACCGACCATGGCCACCAGATCCTGAAGTTCCCCGGTCCGTTCTCCGAGGCTTCCCCTTTCATTCCCAGACCCTCATCCCAATACCCATTGACTCAAAGCAGTGTCTGGGCACGCCAAACGATCGAAAATCAAGTATAGGACAAATAAAAGGGCTATTGTGAGCAGATCTCCTTATGGATACGAGT
>JAPKBI010000218.1 GCA_028823475.1 Halioglobus sp.
TCGGCTGGAACGCCGTTTTTACCGGGACAGGCGAAATCCGTATGGCTGGTTGAAGCGCGGGTCGACTTTGACGCGACAGGCGGCCCTGTTAGTGCCAGCCTCAGCTTGCCTGACGCCCATCCACCCGGTTTTGAGCTGTTTGAAGAGCAGGCCGCCTCACCCGGATATGGCTTTACCGTTCTAGGGGAAGGTGATAATCGGCGTGCGGAGTGGACCAAGCGCGAGGCTGAAGGAGAGCAGTCACTCTATTACAGTGCCCAGTTGGTCGAGTCAGATAGTGATGGCGCCAGTGCGGCTGAGCCCGTATTTTCGTCCAGGGAATACAACAATTATTGGGAGGATGCGCAAGAGTTGGCGGCAAAGGAAGTGCTTGGTCTTGCACGGGAAAAGTCCAGCTCTCCTTTGAGTCTGACACGGGAACTGATCAAATTGCTCAATAGCCCTTCGTCCCAGAATGCTGCCCTGTTGCGCTCAAATACTTTGGGCCAAGCGGAGTTGTTGATACAGTTTCTGAATCGTGCCGATATTCCCGCTCGGTATGTGATGGGGCTTTATCTAGAGGATGCCCGACGGCGGCAGATACTCACACCGATGGTCGAGATTTACACCGAGCAAGAGTGGCTGCTGGTCAACCCTAAAACGGGCGATGTGGGTGTGCCACCCAACTTGCTGCTTTGGCACCGTGGTGGTGTTTCCGTGCTGGATGTGTCTGGCGGCAAGAACTCACGCGTTCATTTTTCAATGATTCGACAGACGGTTCCTGCCGCGCAGCTGGCCCAGATCACTAAGAGCGACAGTATTTTTTCACGACTCGGTGTCCAGCGTTTGCCGATTGAAGAGCAGAGCATGTTTAAGTTGCTGCTGCTATTGCCGTTGGGCGCAGCGGTGGTGGTGTTTATGCGGGTCATTATTGGCTTGAAGACATCGGGTACCTTCATGCCGGTACTGATTGCCCTGGCTTTTCTGCAGACTTCCTTAGTCGAGGGCCTGATCAGCTTTGTGCTGATCGTTGCCGCTGGTTTAGCGCTGCGCGGTTATCTGAGTCGGCTGAACCTTTTATTGGTGGCACGTATCGCCGCACTGATTGTATTGGTGATATTCATGATTTCAGCCTTCAGTATTATCGGTTACCAGCTCGGCTACAGCGCGGGCATGACGATTACTTTTTTCCCCATGATTATCATTGCCTGGACGATTGAGCGGATGTCAATTCTCTGGGAGGAAGATGGCCCCAGTGAGGTCGTGAGTCAGGGTGGCGGCAGTTTGTTGGTGGCGGTGATCGCGTATCTTTTGATGCAGATGCCACTCTTTGTTCACCTCACGTTTAATTTTCCAGAGCTTAATCTGGTGTTGTTGGCCTCTATTTTGGCGATGGGGCAGTACACCGGCTACAAACTGTCAGAGCTGTGGCGCTTTAGAGCAATGGATGACCTCTGATGAGTAAGCCATGGGTCTCGATCAGACGTTTGAAAGAATTCGGTATGCTGGGGATGAATTGCCGTAATGTGGACTTCATTAATCGCTATAACCAGCGCAAACACTTCCCTCTGGTCGACAACAAACTCAAAACGAAACTTTTAGCCCAAGAGTATGCCGTACCCACGCCGGGGCTAAAATTTGTGGTCCGTGAGCAGCATGAGATCAGCCATATTGAGCAACAGCTTGCGGATCTTGACAGCTTTGTACTCAAGCCGGCAAAAGGTTCGGGAGGGAAAGGTATATTGGTCGTGACCGGCCGTCAGGGAGACCAGTTTGTTCGTAGCTCAGGCGCGCTGATTGATATTACTGATATTCGGCGGCATATGAGCAACATTCTCGCCGGCCTTTACTCCCTAGCGGGTTCAGCTGATGTGGCAATTGTTGAAGACCTTATCGCCTTTGACGATTGTTTTGTGGGGTATTCCCACGAGGGTGTGCCTGATATTCGGATCATTGTCTTTCGTGGTTATCCGGTCATGGCTATGCTGCGCCTCGCGACTGCCGCCTCCGATGGTAAAGCCAATCTGCACCAGGGGGCAGTGGGTGTCGGGCTGGCGCTTGATTCGGGTCGCTGCTTGAAGGCCGCACAGTTTGGTAGGCCGGTCAAGTTGCACCCCGATACGGGGTGTTCATTAAGCGATATCCGGATATCCGGGTGGCGGGATATTCTGCTATTGGCATCGCAGTGCTACGATATGACTAGTCTGGGGTATATCGGTACTGATATTGTACTGGATAAGTTTGCAGGTCCGCAGTTGCTGGAGCTGAACGCTAGGCCGGGCTTGGCGATTCAAATCACCAATGGCCGAGGGTTGTTACCTCGCCTGCGTCACGTCGAGCATATGAGCCTGAACCGGCGCTTTCGCGCCGAGCAGCGTGTGGACTATTCTATGCGTCAGTTTGCCGAGGAGGGTTCTGCGGCACAGAGCCCAGATGCAGGATAAATAATGCAACCCCCTGTTGAGCCAGTATTGACGTCAAGAAAAGACATGGTCCGCCTGATGCGTCTGGCGACCTATGCCTCTATTTCCGTGGCCATCGTTCTGGTTTTTGGTAAAACGATCGCTTGGGCCCTCACTGATTCGGTGAGTCTGCTGGCCACTCTCATTGACTCTATTCTGGATGGGCTGGCCTCACTGATTAACCTGTTTGCCGTGCGACATGCGATCACTCCGGCCGATAAGGAACACCGTTTTGGTCATGGCAAGGCAGAGGCGTTATCAGGGCTGGCCCAGGCAGCATTTATTGCCGGATCCGCAGGCTTTTTGTTGCTAGAATCGGGCCGGCGCCTTATTGATCCGGTGCCTTTGGAGTCCTATGGGCTCGGTCTGGTGATAATGACCTTTTCTATCATCCTCACGCTGGCGCTTATGTCCTTCCAGCGGTATGTCATTCTTAAGACGGACTCCACCGCGATCAAGGCAGACGCGCTCCATTACCGCACCGATTTTTTGGTTAACGTCTCTGTTATTATTGCGCTGGTGCTTGCCGTTGAAGGCTGGGGAGGATTTGACGCTTTGTTTGCAATAGGCATTGCGGTTTTTATCTTGTACAGCTCCTGGGGGATTGTGCGCCAGTCCCTCGACGACCTAATGGATAGGGAGCTTCCTCTCAACGAGCGCGACGCCATCACTCGTATTGCAATTGCGCACTCGAACGTGCACGGTTTACATGACTTGCGGACTCGGCGGTCCGGCATCGCCACCTTTGTTCAGTTGCATCTCGAAGTGGACGACGAACTGACGTTATTGGAAGCTCATAAAATCTCTGACGAGGTGGAGCTAAGCCTGCAGGAGGCATACCCCGCAGCTGAAATTATTATCCACCTTGACCCAATTTCTGTGGTGCCCTTTGAGCCGGTACCTGAATTTCTTAAAACATAGACGCCAGCGCAGTCGATAGTATTTAAAACGTGTACATCACACGTGCAAAAATATTGGCGCCGTAGCTCGGTAGGCGGGCACCGAGCGCAATGTCCGGGTTGATCGCTCGGTTGTAACCACCCAGATGATCCTCGTAGCGCTTGTCGAGCACATTATCTACGCCTGCGGCCAGTTGTAGGTTTTTGGTGGCATTCCACGTGGCACTCAGGTTGATCAGGCCATAGCTAGATGATTCTTGCTCATTATTTACCACGCTGACATCGTCCTGCTTGGCATACCCCACCGTTTCAATCGTCGCGGTCCATGCCGGAGCCGTGTAGGTAAGGCGGGCAGTGGCGTTGGGTGCGGCTATTCGGTAGAGGTTGTCGCCACTCGAATCATCACGCTCGCCACGCACATAGTTTACCAGTCCCGACAGAGACCACTGCTCGCTCAGGTACCAGGCCCAGTCCATATCAAAGCCATACAGCTGAGCGTCTACATTGGAGAATTGCAGTGGGTCTGGGTTGTGGGTGCCGTTCTGGGCATTCATCATTCGCACAAAGGCGATCGCAGCCGTGTCTTCGCTGACGGTTCCTTGAATATAATCTTTGACCTTGCTATAAAAAATGCGCGGCGACAGCGTTAGACTGCCGTTGCTGTAGTTCAGGCCTGACTCAATCTGCGAGGATACTTCCGGATTAAGAGCAATGGTTCCGGTATAGGTGTAGCCGTCTGCCAGTCCCGCCGTCGCCTGCAGTGGCAGCCACAAGTAGCGTTCCTGATAACTTGGAGAGCGGTTCTTTTGAGCCACTCCGAGGTACCAGCGGGTATTGTCTGTGGCTCTAAACCAGGCTTTTGCAGCGAGGTCGAGATTGTTGTCAACTTGTCTGAGTTTGGAATTATTGAAGGTGTCGCGCAAGGTCGCTGCGGCAGGCATCATCATCGCAGGCGTGGCATTGACTTTATCTGCATCCATCTCCACGCGATTGAAGCGTAGTCCAAACTCCCCGCTCCAATGG
>JAPKBI010000219.1 GCA_028823475.1 Halioglobus sp.
TCTATTTCGTTTCACATTGAAGAACCCGGCCTATCGCACCAGGTCGAGGCATTGCAAGTGCCACCGCCGGAGGAACTTGAATCTGACTTTGACCGCTGGTCTCGGTTAGCAAAAGAAAACCCGGGCATCATAGAGCCGCCCTTAGTGCACCCCATCGAGCGCAAACATGTGCGGCCGCGAGACTACCTTAATCCCCAACCGCAGGAGCCACAGCAGCAGATCTGGTTTCGCGCGCTAGGCGATCTCGGAGACGACCTGACCAGGCATCAAACCCTACTGGCTTTTATCTCGGACTTTGGCTTGCTTGGTTCGGCGCTACTACCGCATCCCTACACCGGAATGAACACGGAAATACAAGCGGCGAGTCTTGATCACGCCCTGTGGTTTCACCAACCTTTCAGAGCAGATGATTACCTGCTGTACTGTCTGGACAGCCCGATCGCGGCCGGAGCGCGCGGGTTTAGTCGGGGCTCGTTCTATACACGCGATGGGATTCTAGTGGCCTCTACTGCTCAGGAGTCCTTGCAGCGTATACGCAAACCTAATTAACAGTCGTCTCTATTTGATCGCCAATTGCGAGCAGTTCCAGGCTCTCACCGTTGTGGCGCAGTCGTGTAATAGAGCCGTTAGCTGGCCAGACGCAAAGCGTTTCAGGCCGATCAAGCAGTTGTCCGACCACGGCATTTATGACCAAAAAATGGGTGAAGATTACTGCCGGCTGAGTTAACGCCAGAAGCCGCTGCAACGCCGCGGACCGCCAAGCAATAAGCTCATCCCCCTGCTCGACCCACTGCTGTTGCATAAAATGACGCAGCCAGACCTGGCGCTCAGCTAGCGGCACAGGCGAAGGTATTTCTCGAAACACATCCTCGATAATCACATCGCGCCGCAACGACTTGGCCAGAGGCACAGAGGTCTCAAGAGCACGCTGTAACGGGCTACTTAACAGTAATGTGTCACTGCAGACATGCTGTTGCAGGGCTTCAGCGGCCTCCTCGGCTTGTTGCTGACCGAGCTGACTGAGGCCGGGGTCAGGAGACTCGCCCCAACTTGCCGCCGCCTCACCGTGCCTTATGAGGAATAGTTCCATAGCGTCTCTAGCGATTAATTAGCGATAGGAAATTAGCGCTTCGCCCTGTTGCCGACCTAGCACCTGTAGAAATGAGCTGTCATTATAATAAGACAGAGAGATTTTGGAGTGGCTGTAAAACAGCTGTGTCACTGAGCAATTAAAGATAGGCTCATAAAGTTGGTAGGTTCTTTCGCCATCTAAACCTAGTATCTGGGCAACAATAGTGGCTAGCGTACCACCGGAAGTAAAAATACCGATGGTTTTACCTGCCCCCTGCTCTTGCATCACATCTGCCATGGCCTGGCGGGCACCTCCGGAAAATTCAGCCCAGCTCTGGATACGAGCATCATTACACGCAGGAGACACCCAGTAATTGAATACGGCTTCAATAACCTTCTGATAGTCCTTACTGGAGCTCAAACCCTTATCAACCATCGCCTCAATCTTCGAGTTAAATTTTATCACCTCAGGCGTAAGATATTTCAACTGCTGGTCATTTTGAATCTCATTGAAGCGAGCATCGATATGGTGAGGGACGTCTGCGGACTGGCTGGCAATGGCTAATCGTGCTGTATTGCGCTGCCGCGAAAGGTCGCCACTATAAACAGCATCAAAGTGTATACCCTGATCACTAAAATACTCACCTACCACCGCCGCCTGCCGACACCCTAAATCAGAGAGTTTGTCGTAATTTTCAGCACCGAAGGATGCCTGACCATGCCGCACAAGATAAATAGTGGCCATTAAACACCCTCCAAAATAGTGCTGGATTGACGATTAAAGCGAAACTCTCGTCGATAAGGAAAAAAGTCTTCGACGTATCCCGCATGTATCTTATCCTGTAAATCTGTCCAGAATGAAGCCTCATAGATATCACTATGAAGCGTGTCAAACACTCTGCGTGCGCGCTGATTTCCGGAGAAAAACAGCGGGAATTCTTCTGGGAAGATATCGTTGGGACCTACCGAATACCAGGGCGTGCTGGCCATCTCTTCCTCTTCCGTGCGAGGCTTGGGGATGATGCGGAAGTGACAGTCTGTCAGCGGAACAATTTCGTCGTAATCATAAAAGACTACCCGACCGTGCCGCGTCACGCCGAAATTTTTAAGGAGCATGTCCCCGGGAAAAATATTGGCGGCAGCCAACTGCTTGATGGCATTACCGTATTCATCCATCACCTCCTGTACCTGCTCGTCGGTGGCAGTGCGGAGATACAGGTTGAGCGGCGTCATGCGACGCTCTACATACACATGTTTAATAATTAGGGCTTTTCCGTTTTCCTCGATTACAGAAGGCGCGACTTCGTGCAACTCCTGCATCAATTCATCCGAAAAACGCTCACGCGCAAATGCCAGATTAGTAAACTCCTGCGTATCCGCCATCCGACCAGCACGATCCCATTTTTTCACCAGCGCGTATTTAGCCTTCACTTGCTCGCGGGTCATGTCCTTGGGAGGCGTGAACTTATCCTTGATGATTTTGAAGACAAAGTCGTAGGATGGCAGGGTAAAGACACTCATCACCATGCCCTTAATCCCCGGGGCAACACTGAACTGGTCGTTAGTATTGGTCATATGCCTAAAAGCACAGCGATGGTAATAGGTTTTTCCATGCTTATTGTGCCCCATGGCACTGTAAATCTCGGAAATGGGTTTTGCCGGCATAAGTTCCTGAAGGAATAAAACATATTGAGCGGGCCTACTCGCATCTACTAAGAAATAGGATCGAGTAAAACTAAACAGCACGCTGACTTTATCAGAACCAAATAGAATAGCGTCGACAAAAACTGCACCTGCCTGATTATGCAGAATGGGCAGAACAAAAGGCGTTGATCGATCACCCGACACTATACGTCCGACTATGTAGGCACCCTTATTACGAAAAAAGTGATGTTCAAGGACCTGCATTTTGGTATTTTCTGTCGCATCGAAACCTAGCTCCGGACTATTAAGCATCGCCTCTTGAATACTTTCAATGTCCCGCTGCATATCTTCATAAGGGATCGCAAAAGCATAATCGTTGAGTAATGCTTGGAGAGCATCGGTGAGAGACGCTTCCAACGTATAGGTGCGGTAAACTTTTTCCACATCCGCAGATGGCATATCGGCATTAGGCGAAAACACAAAAGCATATTCATCACGAATTTTTCGGTGCTTAAATACTGCGCAATAAACTGAATTAAAAAATGTTTCGGCTATTTCAAAATTATTGTGCCCGACAATCAAATGCGCGTATATCGCGCGCGCTTCCCGCCAGAACTCAAAATCGCGAAGATCCTGCCCAGCGATCAGTTCCACGCACTGATATATTTGATGGGTTTTAGCTTTATAAAGATCGATGCGCTGGATTGATGACTGCTGTATTCCAGACCAGTCGGCATTCTCAAAGCGAGTTCGCGTCGCCAGTGTTATATTTTGGAACTCTGCGAAATAGGATTCGAATCCATTCAGTATGGTGCGCGCGAAGCGCTCTGCTGTATCCACGTGCGATTATAAGAACCTCTATTGTTCGCAATCCAACTTACAGGGTATCAGGAAAAAGCTGCGCATAAAGCGCAGCCACGAATGGGACAAATAACTGGCTTACAGCATTTCCTTTGCGAACAGCTCTAAGATCTGCGGGTTCGCGACACTCAACAGCATTGAACCCACTTCACCGCGTTTACCGGCTTCTTTCCAGGGCGCCAGTCGCTCGATGATTCTTCCGTGCGAGCCTACCAGCGACACCTCGTCAATTAACGCATTCGGCACCAGAGCCACAGCCTCGTCCTTTTTACCGCTCAGATACAAATCTTGTATCCGTGTGGCAACATCGCCGTAACCAAGCCGGGTGGCATAGTCGTGATAAAAATTCTTATTCTTGGCCCCCATACCGCCAATGTACAGCGCCAGCCACGGGCGCAAAGAATCAAAAGCGGCATTCAAATCATCATTTGCGGCAACCATAACAAAGGGTGCGACATCAAAATCTTTTAGACTCTTGCCATTCCCCGCTTTGGCGAACCCTTTGTCCAAATGATCGCCTATGATGTTGTATTTTTGAGGATCCATCCAAACAGGGAACACGCCATCGGCAACTTCACCCGCGCACGCGAGTCCTGCAGGCGTAATAGACGCTGTGTAAATAGGGATCTCAGGACTGCTCTGCAAAATGGACTTCAAGGGCTTACCGAGTCCAGTAGTGCCGGGTCCCTTATTGGGAAGCTGGTAAACCTGGCCATCAAATTCGACTGGGCCATCGCGCTCCATTATCTTACGCATGATCTGAATGTATTCACGGGTGCGGGTGAC
>JAPKBI010000220.1 GCA_028823475.1 Halioglobus sp.
CACGTCGCGGCATCGGCTATCTGCCGCAGGAGGCCTCGATATTCCGACGACTCACGGTAGGCGACAATATTTTGGCTATACTGGAAACGCGTTCGGATCTCGATAAAAAGCAACGCTTGGCTCGAAGGGATGAATTGCTGGAGGAGTTTCATGTCCAACATCTGCGCGAAAGTCTCGGCCAATCCCTGTCAGGTGGCGAGCGGCGGCGCATTGAAATTGCCCGTGCACTGGCCACAGAGCCTGATTTCATCATGCTTGATGAGCCTTTCGCAGGTGTAGACCCTATCTCAGTGATTGATATCAAAGAGATTATTAATCACCTGCGTGACAGAGGTATCGGTGTCCTTATCACCGACCACAACGTGCGTGACACTCTGGATATCTGTGAAAAAGCTTATATCGTTGGGGAGGGTCGCATCATCGCTTCTGGTACGCCTGAAGACGTGCTAAACAATGAACACGTCCGCAAAGTCTATCTGGGAGAGCAGTTTCGCATGTAGCCATCACGGAACTCCCGCACCGGCTCAAATCTCCCATAACGCCTTGTCGTGGAACCAGACTTCAGTCACTGCGACCAAAACTCGTGCTCCACGAATCAGAAAACAAGCAATTATCGGGCCAACTAGTTGCCACGCAACCGCGGCCAGCGCTACACTGGGAGTATTAGCCTTCATCATAAAGACTGATAGGGCCGCAAGATAAGGGTGCTAGGGACCTTCTAATGAAGCAGTCACTACAACTAAAACTAAGCCACCAGCTGAGGATAACGCCGCAGCTGCAGCAAGCCATCCGCTTATTGCAGCTGTCTACCCTGGATCTGCAACAAGAGATACAGCAGGCTCTGGATAGCAACCCACTGTTAGAAGAGTCTGAGGATAACCTGTTTGATCTCGAGGATGATCAACCACAGGAATCCAACGCAGTAGCAAGTGACGGCCCCCTGCAGAACCTTGAGCACACAGCCAACAACAGTCACAACGAGGGGTTGGACTGGGATACGCATGAACTAACGACCATGCCTGATGAGCTGCCCGTTGACGTGCAATGGGAGGACCTGCTGCCGTCTTCTTCGGCTCCCGCTCAGTCGCCACAGGGCGGTGAGGATTTCGATGACGACATAGCCGGACACAAAGTTGCCAGTGAATCACTGCGCGAACAACTACTGTGGCAACTTAGCCTCACGAGACTATCTGACACTGACCGCCTGATTGCCCTGTCTATTATTGATGCCACGGATGACAATGGGCGCCTCACATTGAGCGTGGAAGACATCTACGATTCTTTGACTCACGATCTGGATATCGACATTGAAGAGGTGGTTGCCGTCCTTCACCGCCTGCAACAATTTGAACCTTGCGGCATATGCGCTAGCGACCTTCAGGAGTGCCTGCAAATTCAGTTAAACCAATTGCCGCCTGCCACTGCCTGGCTGCCACAGGCCAAACAGATAGTGAGTCGCTATCTGGGCCAGCTGGCCTCCACAGACTACGAACAGATTCGGAAGCGCATGCGACTCAAGGAGCAAGAGCTCAAAGCGGTGCTCGCGCTCATTCAATCGCTGGACCCAAACCCCGGGCACACAGCAGTGCCAAAGGATATTGAGTACGTTGTGCCAGATATCTATGTCAGCAAGAAGAATGGCCGTTGGCTGGTCGGACTCAACCCGGACATTATCCCCAAGCTGCGCATCAATGCCAACTACGCTAATTTAGTTACGCGGGGTGATACCAGTGTAGACAACACCTATTTACGGGATAATCTGCAAGAAGCACGTTGGTTCCTTAAAAGTCTGCAGAGCCGAAATGAAACCCTAATTAAGGTTGCTAGCGAAATCGTTGAACGCCAGCGAAATTTTCTTGAGTATGGCACGGAGGCGATGAAGCCCTTAGTGCTGCACGATATAGCCGAGGCCATCGAAATGCACGAGTCTACTATCTCTAGAGCTACCACTAATAAGTACATGCATACCCCACGGGGTATTTTTGAGCTGAAATATTTCTTCTCCAGCCATGTGGCGACGTCTTCGGGCGGCGAATGCTCATCAACAGCTATTCAGGCTCTAATGAAAAAACTAGTCGCCGCAGAAAATCCACGTAAGCCGCTGAGCGATAACAAAATTACGCTACTGATGCATGAACAGGGCATTGAAGTTGCTCGTCGGACTATCACCAAGTACCGAGAAAAACTGTTTATCGCTCCATCCAACGAGCGTAAACGGTTAGTCTAGACTGAAAGTATTCCTATCTGGCAGCGCTTAGTTGCGTCGCCAATTTCAACCTCGTAAAGTGGAGCAGCAATATATGCAACTGACAATCACCGGTCATCATCTCGAAATAACAACCCCTCTGAGGGAGTACGTGGAGAGCAAATTCGAGCGCCTGCAGCGTCATTTTGATCAGACTACGAAGACCCATGTCATTCTCACTATCGAAAAAATGGTGCAAAAAGCTGAGGCCACTATGCACATAGCGGGTGGTGACCTGTTCGCTCATGCGGATTCAGATGACATGTATGCCGCCATCGATGCTCTTGCTGACAAGCTGGATCGTCAACTGATCAAACACAAGCAAAAACACCGCGGACACTAAAGACCCAGCCATGCACCTTTTAAGCCAAATATTGACGCCAGAACGCACCGTCTGTCACGCACCAGGACCCAGCAAGAAAAGACTGTTTGAAACGATAGCGGAATTAGTATGCGCAAATGAATCTTTGCTGCACTACGACAACATCTTAAATCATCTTATCACGCGGGAAAAACTGGGTAGCACAGGCCTGGGCCAGGGCATCGCAATACCACATTGCCGTGTCGGTAATTGTACTCAGCCATTAGGCGCACTGCTCTCACTGGAAACACCGATCGCCTTTGATGCGCCGGATGATCAGCCAGTAGACCTGCTATTCGTGCTGCTAGTGCCAGAGGAAGCTCGTCAGCAGCATCTAGATATACTCGCAAATATCGCACGCTTATTTAATCAACAGCAATTCTGTGAACGGTTGCGCGCCGCCAGAGATAACAACGCCCTCTACGAGGTCGCCTGCAGCGGCGCAGATTGAGCAGCGATATTCTATGCAATTAATCATCATCAGTGGACGGTCCGGCTCGGGAAAGAGTACTGCATTGAACCAGTTAGAGGACGAGGGTTTCTACTGTATTGACAACCTCCCGATATCGCTTCTGCCCGCGCTGGTTACGAAAATCGGAGGAGACGAGTTCAGCATTTTTCAAGGTATAGCAGTCTGTATTGATGCTCGTAATGCGTGGAAAGATCTGAAGAAATTCGAAGCGATTATGCAGTCAGTTCCACTGTCAGTAGAAACCCAAGTGCTGTTTCTGGACGCTCAGGAAATTAACCTGCTCCAGCGTTTTGGTGAAACACGACGCCGCCACCCGCTTAGCACGGAATCTATTCCGCTGGCAGAGGCGATCGATAAAGAAAGAGAACTCCTGGAGCCCATTTACGACTGCGCATCCCTGGTGCTGGACACCAGCCACATGACCATTTACGACCTGCGTGATGCTATCAAGCAACGACTGCTGGGGAGCAGTGTCGGAAGCATGGCGATACTGTTACAGTCTTTTGGCTTCAAGCGCGGAATACCTGCCGACGCAGACCTCGTGTTCGATGTAAGAATGTTACCCAATCCCCACTGGGTAAAGGAGTTGCGACTAAAGAGTGGGCTAGACTCCGAAGTGCAAGCGTTTCTCGAAAGCCAGCCTATGACAGGTGAGCTGTTTCAAGACATTTGCCATTATTTGGATAACTGGCTGCCTCATTATCATGAGGGTAATCGTAGCTATATGAATATCGCCTTTGGTTGTACCGGCGGGCAACATAGGTCAGTATATTTAGCCGAGCGACTATTCCAACACTACAAAGGGCAGTTGCCGACAATAAATATAAGACACCGAGAACTACAGTAGGCAGAGTAGATTGTGATACAGACCCAACTGACCATCATCAACAAACTCGGTTTGCACGCAAGAGCGGCAGCAAAATTCGTGGCGTGCACCACATCTTTTTCCAGTCGCATACAGACGGGGAAGGACGGTCAATTGATCGATGGCAAGAGTATAATGTCCGTCATGATGCTGGCTGCAGGTAAAGGTACTGTATTGGACATTGAGATTGAAGGCAGTGACGAAGAAAACGCTCTCTCTGCGCTGCAGACTCTCATTCAAAATTGCTTCGATGAGGCCGAGTAAACAATCAATCCGTAACTAATCACGTTGTTGCGCGGGTAACTTTTCCGGATAATCTATTGCACAGTCACGCTGCATAAAGGGTTTATCGGGGAGGTGAAATGATTCAAGGTCAAGTAGCAGCCCAAAAAACCCTCGACAAACTG
>JAPKBI010000221.1 GCA_028823475.1 Halioglobus sp.
ACAACCCCATTCACCATAAGAGAGGTCGCCTCGATGCCGCGTTTAGTTTTGAGGTCGTAGGACCAAGCCAAGCCGAGTTCCGCAACGTTATCGACGTTAATTTGTGTCAACGGGCTGTAGCGTTGTTCGCTGTAGGTGCGTCCGTGCGTCATCCACTCGCCCGGCTCGCTATCAGCCTGTATTAGGCGCTTAGCGTCTACTGCCGCCGCACTCGGCGCTGCCATGCCCATAGATTTAGATGAGTCGATCTGACTCTGTGGCGTACACGCTGTCAGCGTGACCATTAATAACGCAGCCAAATTCACCGGCGAAAACATTCTGATCATGACAACGTCATACTCCAAAAGGGTGGGCACTGGATAGCCAGCGAACTAACTATAAGCATCATATATTTTTTGTGACATCAGGGGAATGACGCATGTCAGACCGAACCGCGCGCCGTCATTCATTTTTTTTCGCCCGTTCGTTCAATGCTCTTTGTACCGCTAATTGCCCTGCCAGGCTGGCATCAAGTTTCAACGACATCCAAATCGGGACTATCATCATCAATGCCAACCCCGGCCCCATTACGATACCGAGCCCTAGCGCAACGCTTTCGGGCGTCTCGCCAGGCACTGCGCCAGCTGCAAGATCTATCATATCCAGAAACGGGCCCGCTACCAAGTAGCCGAAACCGGCACAAAATTTTGCCGCGAAAAATGCTGCTGCAAACATGACGCCTTCCTGTCGCTGCCCCGTCGCCAGTTCGTGTTCATCGGCAATATCTGCCAGCAAGGCCTGATTGGCGACCGTTCGCATAATACTCATCGTGACAAATATGGCGTAGTTGACAAACACCAGCCCAAACACGATTCCCGCTTCCTGTGGCAGCCAACCCAATAATTTTAGAGGTGTTAGCCATGCCAGATTGAGTGCGCCTACTATGCAGCTAAACTGCAACAGCTGCTGTTTTTCTAGCCGCTTGTTCACGAAGCGTGAACTGCCTGTAACGATAATGACGGCTAATATGGGCGGCCCCGCAAACAGTATCGATATTTGCAGCGTATCGAGTTCCCAGAAATAGGTGAAGCTGACCATGAGCAGGGCACTGAGAACACCTCCCAGCCCGCCGACGGCTGTTTCCAGAAAGACGAGATAGCGAAAGTTCTTGTTATTGAAAGTGGCAAAAATATTGCGCAGGAGGTTGTCATTCTTGGCTGAGGTGCGTTCGATTAGCGCCGGGATATAGTGCCAGGTGCTTTGGATGCAGATAGTGCTAAAAATAATCGCGCCAAGTCCACTGAGCCAGCCATAAAGATGATAGTTGTCGGCGATGAAGCGGCCGTCGATACCTCCGCTATCATTAAAAATGAAAAACATCGCCGCGGCGGCTGCGACAACGCCGATAAACCAGCCCAGATTGGTTCGAGCACTGGCGATACGGGTGCGCTCATGATAATCGGTGGTCATTTCCGCGCCAAGGGCCAGGTAAGGGATCATGAAAAACGTGAGGGCGGTACGTAATACAATAACGCTACCCAATAACCACAGGAATAAACTACGCTGGCTCGTTAGAACGGCTTCTGGCGGTTCGAATAATGCGATAAAACCGAGTGCGATGGGCAATACAGACGCCACCATGAGAGGATGACGACGACCCCAACGAGTGCGCAAATTATCGGACCAGGCGCCTACCATTGGATCTGAAATGGCGTCCCACACGACGGACAGCGCAATGGCGAGTCCGGTGAGTGTGCCGCTGAGTCCCAATACCTGCTTGTAATAGAACAGGACAAAAGCGGCGAATGCGGCATCTTTCAGGGCATACGTTATGGCGCCTGAGCTGTAAAGGAGCCGGTTGGAAAGGGTCACCGTTGAAATGTCTATATCCTTATTGAGCGGCGCAATAACGGCATGTATGGACCCGGACTGGAGCTGTGATGGCAATTATAATTTGATAACACTCGCACTGTTATAAAGCAGATTGTTCCACGGCGACTTTGCCATACCTCAGTATAAATTAACATATACAGCGAGCTTTGGTAAATTGAGTGTCTATCGCGCGCGCCAAAGGGCTCCCACTGGGTCGTGACGCCATTGAGTGTTACACCCTCTATCTTGAGTCTGTGAGTCGACGTCTCATGGCGCTGGGCGGTGCAAGCATGTGGTCTTGCCAATCTGGCAGAGCACCACAGACCGAGTGTGGATGGTTGACGCTAGATCGCCAACTCCGCCATCGTCCTGAGCAGATTAGTGTCACCGTTAATCAGTAGCGAGGTGACAGGCGAGTTTTCCCAGTCCTTGAGTTTTTCTTTGATGCGATCCTTAGGGCCAGACAGGGAGATTTCATCGGCGAATTCACTTGGCACTGCCGCTATGGCCTCATCCCGTTTACCCTCAAAAAACAGCTTCTGAATTTGATCCGCTTCCTCAGGGTAGCCCATACGTGCCATCAATTCTTTGTGGAAGTTGCGTTTTGCCGATCCCATGCCACCAATATAGAACCCCAGCATGGCTTTGACGGGATAAAGCGCCTGCTCCATGTCGTCATTAATATTGACCAATACGGTGGGTGCGATCTCAAAGCCAGGCTTGGCAGCGGTTAACTGATCCGCATACACCTCCTGGCGATAAGGAGAGTAGTACAGCGGCAGCCAACCATCGGCAATCTCGGCTGTTTGCGTGACATTTTTGGGCCCCTCGGCGCCAATAAAGATGGGGACGTCTGCCCGTAACGGATGCGTAATTGATTTAAGTGCCTTACCCATACCCCATGCTCCGGGTCCGTTATAGGGCAGTGGATAGAACTCACCGTCATTGGTAACAGGTGCCTCACGCGCCAGCACCTTGCGAATAATGTCTACATATTCACGCGTGCGAGTCACCGGCTTGCTGTAAGGCTGTCCGTACCAGCCTTCGACTACCTGCGGACCTGAGACGCCCAGCCCTAGAGTCATGCGCCCACCTGATAGATGATCTATAGACAGCGTCGCCATCGCGCATGCCGTCGGGGTGCGTGCCGACAGCTGGGCGACCGAGGTGCCCAGGCGAATCTTTTTTGTGTGGGCACCTATCCATGCCAGTGGAGTGAAACAATCACTGCCCCATGATTCTGCGGTCCACACAGAATCGAAGCCCAAACGCTCGGCCTCTTGCGCGAGTTCAACATGAGCATTTCCTGGCGCCAGTGCGCCCCAATAGCCCAGTTGCAGGCCGAGAGAAAGTGTCGACATAGTAAGTCCCTTTTTTGTGGATGCTTACTGTACGCCATCGATCATCCTCAGAGGAAGTGCTGTGAGGCCAATTTCGCTGACTTCACCGATCAATTATATTTTCAATCAGCGACGGCATTGGATAGACTCTCTCCTCCACGAAGTCCTTACCAGCGGAGTAATTAATGAGCCGACTCACCCATCTCGATGACCAAGGCGCTGCCCATATGGTGGATGTCGGAGATAAGGCCATTACCGAACGCATGGCTATCGCTGCCGCCGCGGTATCGATGCAGCCGAAAACTTTCGCCCTGTTGCAACAGGGCGCACATAAGAAAGGCGATGTGTTGGCCGTCGCTCGCATTGCGGGCATTCAGGCCGCAAAAAAGTGTGCGGAGCTTATTCCGCTTTGCCATCCTTTGATGTTGACCTCGATAGAGGTCAGCTTTGAGCTGCAGCCTGAGTTGAATCGGGTGAGCATCGAGGCCTGCTGTAAGGTGTCAGGAAAAACGGGAGTAGAAATGGAAGCATTGACGGCAGCTTCGATCGCTGCGCTCACGATTTATGATATGTGCAAAGCGGTGGATCGGGGCATGGAAATTCATGGCGTTACCCTAGTAAGAAAGGAGGGTGGTGACTCAGGCGTGTGGCAACGCACAGTAGAGGGTGCCCCCTGATGCTAAAAGTGTTGTTCTTTGCTCGGACAAGAGAAGAACTGGCATGTTCTGGTTTGGAATTAGACTGGCCAGACACCCGATTAGACCTGTACACGCTGCAGGAACAGCTGTGTGTTGAGCACGGCCAATCTTGGCGTGATATTCTGACGCAGGACAACATGATTCGCGCTGTTAATCAGAAGGTAGTTGCCGATAATTGTGAATTAAATGACGGTGATGAAATTGCATTCTTCCCCCCGGTGACCGGTGGCTGAGGTGGCGATTTTGAAGAACATTAGTATCAATGTGCATGAAGCTGATTTTGATGTGGCGGGGCTGCAGCGGGGTCTTTTGTCGGGCTTATCTGAAGAAGGTGCTGTTGCCACTTTTACCGGATATGTGCGTCGTGCCAATGACGATAGACAGGTGTCTACGCTGGAGCTAGAACACTACCCGGGCATGACCGAGCAGAGCATTAAG
>JAPKBI010000019.1 GCA_028823475.1 Halioglobus sp.
AGATTCTTTCTACCTGGTTTGACGGTCAGCAAATATATTCTGCGAGTGACCTAAATAAAGAGGATGCAAACTAAGGTTTCATCAAACTTCAATGTGAGCCTGTACGAGGCACCTTGATTTGAATCCAAACTTCTCTTATGCACAATGACAGTCTATAGCGTGCAGCAGCTACGCTCTACTCAAAAAATGCGCGGGATAACACTATGGTTTTCTCGATAGTAGCAGCATCAACATCCAGGTGAGTTACCAGTCGTATTATCTGACCGCCCATAATAAGAATACCGTGCTCCGCCATATACTTTTGGAACTGCAGCACTTTGCTGTCTTCTTCGACCGTCATAAAAACCATATTGGTTTGGACCGCCGAGACATCACAGTTAATGCCCGGGATTGCAGCGAGGCCTTGTGCCACGCTCAATGCGTTGTCGTGGTCATCCGATAGCCTGGTAACATTGTTTTCCAGCGCGAACTCACAAGCGGCGGCAAGCATTCCCGCTTGACGCATTGCTCCGCCTAACATTTTTCTCCACCTGCGCGCTTCACCGATAAAGGCCTGGTCTCCAACCAACAACGAACCGATGGGTGCACCCAAGCCTTTAGATATACATAACGAAATCGAAATATTCAGACAGCCAGATCATGGCCATACTTAAGCAGGCAGAATCCGGCAGCCCAGTACCCGAGCTGTGTCGCGAACATGGCATGAGTTCGGCAACGTTCTATAAATGGCGCAGTAAATACGGTGGCATGGATGCATCGATGATGAGCCGACTTAAGGAACTTGAAGATGAAAATCGTCGCTTAAAAAAGATGTACGCCGAAGAGCGACTAAAAGCCGAAATCATCCAGGGGGCCATGGCAAAAATACCCAACAAGCGGGGCAGGCCCAGTGGTAAAGCCGTCCCAGCGCCGAGAGATGGCGCAGGAGGCGGTAAGTCGCGGCCGGGCTAGTATCAGGTTAGCCTGTTTCATTTTTCTCGTCAGCGAGACCTGCTATCGCTATCAGCCCAAGCTGAGCCGGGAGAATGAAAAGATCGCCGATTGGCTGATCAGATTGACCAACAACCAGAGAAACTGGGGCTTTGGGCTGTGCTTTTTATATCTTCGCAATGTAAAAGGCTACCCCTGGAACCACAAACGAGTTTATCGAATATACCGAGAATTGGAACTCAATTTACGTATCAAACCTAAGAAGCGGTTAGTGCGTGAGAGGCCCGAACCAGTGGCTGTACCGACTCAAATTAATGACTGCTGGTCTATGGATTTCATACATGACCAGCTTGCAGACGACCGGTGTTGTCGGCTATTCAATGTCATAGACGACTTTAACCGGGAGGGCTTAAGCATTGATGTCGATTTTTCATTGCCCGCGGAAAGGGTTAAGCGCTCTCTGGATCAAACGATTGAATGGAGGGGCAAGCCCAATCGCATTCGGTGTGACAACGGGCCGGAATATATCAGTGGTGTGTTGGCAGCATGGGCCGAAGAGCATGGCATAGAGCTATGTTTCATCCAGCCTGGCAATCCACAGCAAAATGCTTATGTGGAGCGCTACAATCGCACTGTCCGTTATGATTGGCTGAGTCAGTACCTGTTTGAAAGTATTGCGGAAGTGCAGGAGCACGCGACACGATGGCTCTGGACTTACAACCACGAACGACCCAATATGGGACTTGGCGGCATAACACCGATGCAGAAATTGGCATTAGCTACTTAACCTTCCACCTTTAACTTCGATTAAGAATGGGGGGATTACCGCGTGAAAGACACCCGGGAGAGTCTGGCTTCCGGGAGTTCCAGCACACTACAACAGACTTAGAGAAGTACGTTAGCGCCTTACTGGCCCCCTTATTGGCCGGTACATCCCCGGAGTAGCCATTCCTTGGTACATTAAATCTCAACACTGCCAGGCTCAAAATCCAAATTTGATCTGACCAGGACCAACCCCCGAATCAGGTATTCTTGGAGATCATCAAGCCGAGTCAGCATGGCTTGCATGAGTTCCTCCTTCGTGAAGATTCCACATCTATCAATGTAGCTTTCAATCTTACGAGGAGGATTTTGATCCCTGCCAGCATACATTATTGCATTTATTGCAAGGAGACCTTTACGCGATAGATTTTCCAGGTATTTTCTTAGTGGTAGCACTGCAGCGCAGGGACCAGCCCGACTAAACGCATCAGAGCGAAGTCTCTTCACAATACCCACTATGTGTTGCTCAATTATATCCCTCATATACTGCCTCTAAAATCTATACTGTAAAAAATCATAATTGGCCGATAGGAAGCTGTGATTGGCAGAATGGGCCATAATTAGCCCATATAGAAGAAATTCTGCGTCCAATAACCGAAAACAAAAGGACACCTAACAACTAGATTAATACCCTCCGGAGGCTGCGGCGAGCTACAGCGGATTATGTCTTTTTTGGGACGGTAAATTCCCAGAACCCGTGGCCAATAATTTGGGGTGGATATCTGTATCGTTTGTATGTTCGCATGCTGCTCGATTATGCTGGTTTGAGTTAAATTGAAAGCACCTTCACCATGACAATTTTCCAGTATTTCTGAAACTGTTGGCGGCTCAGGGAGGAATGCCTGCGAATACTGCAGATCAACTGGATCTGGACAGCTCAGATAACTGGACCACGTCAGTTTATATGTATTACCGGCGGCTTGATGTAGTATTTGGGACAGGACAGGCCCTTTATAATTTTTAAAGCCAGCTTGAAGTGCTTCTATAAGCTGATCAGAAGGCAGATCGATATCTGCTTTGGTTAGCATAGGAAGGTTTGCCATAAGCTCAACTTACTAATTCTGTTAATCCCCTTTTAACTAACAGCGAAGCGGGCACGTATGCGTTTGGTGTTAAAGCTCATGTCCAGAGCAGTTGCAATAGGTTCTGTCGCATTTTTTGATTTTAGAACAATAACTGTATCCATTATGCATAACTATCCTGTCAGGGCCAATGCGTAAAACTGTTCCCATGCCGACAGAGAGCTCTTGTTTTGACCCTTCTTCAACATGCGCCAGAGTTCAATTCCTGCCAAGGTTGCACGCGCCGACCGGAATTATTTGAAGCCTTGCATGGGGCGAGTTATACGTTTAATGAAGCGGTGGTCTTGTTCCACGATATTATTCAGATATTTACACTGGCTGATTTTAACTCGTTTACTTTCATCGTTATTGTACTGCTTGATGCCGGCAGTATTAGCGCCGCTTTTGTCGATATTGATCGAGCTGGGCTTGCCGTTATATCCGATAGCCCTATTCAGAAAGCGCCGTGCTGCCTTCCTGTCACGCTTGGCAGTAAGTAAAAAATCAATGGTTTTGCCTTGCTTGTCCACGGCACGATAGAGATATTTCCACTGGCCTTTGATTTTTATATACGCCTCGTCAAGCCGCCAGCGAAGGCCAACCCGTTTCTTGTTTTTGCGAAAGGCCTTCTCGATACGCGGTGCGTAATGCACGACCCAGAGCGTTGAATGGTACTGTGGTCTACAGCGTAGCCGCGTTCTTGCATCAGCTCCTCCAGATCCCGATAGCTGAGCGAATAGGCGACATACCACCGGACGCATTGTAATATCATATCTTGCTGGTGATGGCGGCCTTTAAAACTAATCAGGATCTATCCAAATGTTGAAAAACTAGGCGCAGGAGTATAGCTTAGTAGCTTAACGACGTCGGTTTTGCACAGAACCAGATATCGTCCCCTTATGCCCGCGGAGCCTATTATCGGGCAGTCGATAAAGAGGAAAATACGATTGATTTCCTTCTCACCGCTAAGCGTGACACCAAAGTGGCTCTACGTTTTTCAACAAAGCCATCGGTAGAAATGGCAAGCCAGGTTTAATCAATATAGACAAAAGTGGAGCCAACAAAGCAGGCGTAAAACAGCTTAATAGTGATAGTAATCGCCGTGTAAAAATCCGTCAGTACAAATACCTTAACAACATTGTTGAACAAGATCACCTGCGAGTAAAACGGATTACTAGATCGATGTTAGGCGTCAAAAGCTTCCATTCAGCACAAAGTACACTGGCTGGAATTGAGTTTGTCGCTATGCTCAAGAAAGGACAAATCAAGAAAAACATGATCGGTGCTCTATCGCCCACAGAGCAGTTTTACGCTCTAGCTGCGTAAGTCAAAAACCGACTTGCTGCATTTCACGAAAATCGAACTGTTTGCGACGGAACCAATTTTTGAGTATATCGAAGTGTTCTATAACCGCCAGAGACGCCACTCAACTATCGAATATCAGACGCCATTGGACTATGAGAAAGAGTGTCGGAAAGTTGCGTGATTTTTTGTCCGGAAAATCCTTGCCACATCAGATAGCCAGCAGCGGCTCTCGTACCTCCCCTGGCAGGCTTAAATGACCGTGCCGCTCTAATACCTCCAAAAGCTCCGGCAAAAACGGGACAAGACGTTTGGAGCAGATTTGGTTGGCGGCGTACCAAAGGGAAATCAGCGCTTGTTTGACGTGTCCATCGTAGATCGTACATCTCAAGGGTTGGGTTTGGGGCGAGGGACATTTGTGGGTAGTGTTCATTAGCTTGGTCACATATTTTCGGTCTTGCCCACAGACGGCAATAAGCCCATCGAAAATTCTGCCCTTATCTTGCCACGACGCTTAATGGTATCTAGTTTTAGTGTTTTCTAGCAACTTAGACGAGATGCGATACTCATTGGCTTTTTCATCTAAAACCTCCAACCCAAAGGAAAGTAGTGTGATTTTATGTGAGGCAATGCGGGTTTCGGTCAAGCAGGCGGCCCACACTTCGCGAATATTGCGCCAGATGTTGCGGTACTTTACATATAAGGGGAAAAGGTTTGTACTTTACCAGAAATTACATATACAATATCTGTTCTTGTAAGAATGCGAATTTAAACGCACCTAACCAACGCGGCTTTCATGATGTGCTCGTTGGTCAGTCTGGAATGCACAGTCGAATTTTTACATATTTGCGCATAACTGTATATTGGACGTCTGTAACTGGAGAATATCGTGGGGAAGTATGCTGGAAAGAAGGTTTTTATCACTGGGGCTGCTGTAGGACTTGGTCGGGCTTTAGCCGTATCGTTTGCTGAAGCCGGGGCGGCCGTGGCAGTCGCTGATATCGATATTGATCGTGCAATTGACACTGCTGAACATATCACATCGTTGGGATGCGAAGCGTTCGCGCTAAAGTGTGATGTGGCAGAGATCGCTGATATTAACGCGGCCATGAGCAGTGCCTGGGAGCGTTGGGGTGTTGTTGATTTTGCTTGTATTAATGCTGGCGTTGTTCAATTAGGGTCATTGATCGATAGCAGCGATCAGGATTTACAGTGGATGTTCTCTGTCAATTTGTTTGGTGCTCTTAATACTGCAAAAGCCTATGTGCGAGAAGCGCGCAAACGTCAAAAGAGGGGTGGCCAGATTGTGTTTACAGGCTCAGAAAGTTGTTTATCACTTCCTGAGGCTGCACGCCTAATGGGGATAGGAGGCTATAATATGAGCAAGCACGCGATGTTATCGATGTCTGACACGCTGCGATTTGAGCTGGCGGGCGATGGAATAGGCGTGAGTTTATTGATTCCGGGTGGGGTAAAGACCGAAGTGCTGACCGCTGGCAGAAATCGTCAAGAAAAGTTTGGTGGTCCAAGTGCGCCTGTTGTACCGGATATGAGTGCAGTGCCCGCTGATCTGGCGATGGCAGGCATGATTAGTGCCGAAGAGGCAGCCCAGTATGCCCTTGATGGCATTGGGAAAGAGTTGTTTTATATCCCAACTCACGCGTACATCTTAAGTGATTTCCGAGCTAGAGCCGATGAAATTGAAGCTGCATTTAAACGTATGACGGCGATCTCGTAGCCACTTCAAGCAAGAAGGGGTTCTGGGGATTGTCCCTCCGGAAGAGACATTTGAGCTGTAAGTCATTAATTTTCGGTTCGCAAGGCCCAGAAAGTTCGAATTTCGGAAAAAGTTAACGGCCCTCTGAAGGCCACGGCTGGCAACGGCTACAGAGGATTATGTCTTTTTGGGAGGGAAAAATCCCAGGGCCCCAAAGATGCTAGCCGTGTCGTGGAGTCGCGGAACAAAGGGTGATTTAAATGAAACATGCTATTACACTTATGGCCTCATCGGATATTACGCCGGGGAAATTCAGCGAGTTCAAACTCCTTCTGGAAGAACTGGTCAAACATTGCGAAGATACAGAGCCTGGCACACTGGCATATAATTATTACTTAAATTTGGAGGAAACGGAGCTTCTATCGGTTGAAACCTTTGAGAACTCTGATGCAGTCATATTTCATGCACTCAATTACTCCTCATTTGCGGAAAAGATTTCAGAACTAGTTACGATGAGGAAGATTACCGTATGTGGGAATTGTACTCAGCAGCTCTTAGATGTCCTTGCAGAGTATGATCTGGATGTATTGCATTTCGCAGATGGCTTTGCCAGGGTTGCAAAGTAATCGTCCGGTGATATGGACGTCCCCCGGTTCTGAATCGCCCCGGGTTTACCGGAGACTCGTTAGTTAGTCGGCCCTGAAAAATGCGTAACTCATTGAATATAAAAGGGTAATACCGTTTTATTTGATAATCTTTTGTTACTGTGCTCAGACTGCTCGTGCTTATCGTAGCCCAGATGATCGTCCATCTCGGCTTCCAGCATGGTTTCGAGCAACACCTTTCGAAAGGTGCTACTGAGCTTGTTGACGTCAGCTTCGATCTCTTTCTTGTTCATGGCTGCTTTCCTATCTCATTATGAGAATAGTTAAGGATAAGCAGTTACACAGTTTTATTTACAGTCCCCGAGTCCCCGATTACGCTCTTTCCTGCAGGACTGAACGCTCGTGCGACAACTCTTTGAATCCATGTATACCTCGATAACGGCCAATACCACTGCCATTAACGCCGCCAAAGGGAAGATTTGGCTCCCCTACATGCAACATACAGTTGTTGATCGTAACCCCGCCTGAATTGGTATTCTTCAGTACATCCTCAATGAATGCATCGTTTTCCGAGAAAATGTAGAGTGCCAGAGGTGTAGGTTCATTATGAAGAGATTCGTATACTTCGTTAAGATGCTCATAGGTAAACAGTGTAAGAATTGGACCAAAAACTTCTTCCTTGATTATCACCGCATCTGGGTCTACATCGGTTAGCATGGTCGGATGTACTACTTGGTTCTCTGTGTCAATTTGCCCACCATAAACAACAACTGCACCTTTATCTCGCGCATCCGTCAAGTACTCTTCTATCCGCGAAAGGTTTCGGGAGTTAATGATTTTTCCAGTAAGTTCCATGTTGAGTACATTATCCTCGTAATAAATGGTATCCACTGTAGCCCGTGCAACCTTGATGAAATCACTCATACAATCCTGGTGGATCCAAATATTCTCAGGACATAAGCAAACCTGCCCACAATTCACATTGCGCGTGGCTACAATTTTCCCCGCGGCGTCCTCGATGTTGGCTGATCGATCTACGATGACCGGATTTTTCCCTCCCAATTCTAGGGTAACTGACGCCAGATGAACGGCGGCGGCGGCCATAACAGCCTTGCCAACAACGGGGCTGCCAGTAAAGAATATATGATTCACTGGTAACTCTAACATTTCATTCGCCAAATCAACGCCGCCTTCAAAAACGGCTATGTGCTCCGCCGCAAACGCCTCGCGAATTATTTTTGACGTAACGGCACTAGTTCTAGGCGCCAATTCATTTGGTTTGACAAGCGCGCAATTACCAGCGGAAATAATCGAAACAAGTGGCTGAAAGACAAGGGAAAAGGGGAAATTCCAAGGACCAAATAGCAGGACTATGCCACGTGCTTCTCGCCGTATATACGCTCGACTACCATCAATTTGATTTGTGGCTTCAACATCTACAGGACTCATCCAGCTTTCGAGGTTAACTATGGCCTCGTCAATTTCAGAATATGTCGCAGAGATTTGCCCGTTGGACATTTCGGCGTTTTGTTTCAGGTCCTCGTAGCAGGCCTGTCTGATTTCATCCTCATAGCGCCGAATCCTACTTTTTAACAACCCTAATTTCTCAATGCGCTTTATACTATTCGTCGTTCGCACTCTCCACTGATGTTTCTTCTGCAATTCAAAAACTTCACGTAGCTTGGTCATCTGGTTACTCATAGGAAACGGTCCTTATTATAAAGTCATAAATTCCACTTCTAATTTTTTGCGCTTAGAGAAATGGGTCAGTGATATTTTTTTGAGCTTGAACGGATGCATAGGTAAGTAGTTCCCTAGTCTATACGCTCAATGATTATTGCGGGCGCCATTCCACCGGCCGCGCACATAGTCACGAGACCACGATGTAGATCCCGGCGTTCCAGTTCATCCAGAACGGTTCCAATAAGAATGGCACCCGTGGCACCGATCGGATGGCCCAAGGCGATAGCACCTCCATTGACATTGACTTTGCCTCGATCCAAATTTAGATCACGTATAAACTTCTCTGTCACAACCGCAAAAGCTTCATTTATTTCAAACAAATCGATGTCGTTGACGGTAAGTCCGGCCATATCCAATACCTTTTTCGCAGCAGGGACCGGCGCATTAAGCATCAAGGTAGGACAGTCGCCCATATTTGCCATTGCAAGGATCCGCGCACGTGGCTTCAGCCCGTGTGCTGACGCAAATTCCGATGACGCGAGCAGTATTGCAGCAGCGCCATCAACAACACCGGAGGAGTTGCCGGCATGGTGAATGAAGTCAATATCCAAGCTGGGGTATTTTTTCAAGATCAACTTACGTAATGTGAGGCCGCCCTCTCCAAGGGGATAATCTGCCAGGGCTTTGAACGATGGCTGTAATTTTGCCAAATCATCGAGTCTAGTCTGCGGCCGCGGGAACTCTTCTGCACCTAAAGCCAAGCTACCGTCTTCCTTGTAGACAGGAATCAGAGATCGATCAAAGTATCCCTGCCTGATTGCGTGGGCGGCGCGCTCTTGAGAGATAAAGGCCAATTGGTCAACATCATTTCGGCAAATGCCTTCCAGTGTGGCCACAGCGTCAGCACAAACGCCCGGATGGGACATAGGAACTGAATTTCGCAACCGGAGATTTCCATTATCCAACAATAGAGATTCAGCATTGTCGCCCGAGGTCATATTGGACATCATCTCTGTGCCTCCTGCGACAACAAGCTCTCCCAGGCCAGCTATTATGGAAGCCGCGGCGAATTGTGTGGCGGTTATACCTGAGCCGCATAAGCGATCAAGCGTGACACCGCTTGATCGAACATCGTAACCTGCATCGAGCGCCGACATCCTCCCAATATTTCTGCTTTGCTGTCCCTGTTGTGTGCTCGTGCCCCATATCACGTCGTCGACGTCTGCAGTATCTAATTTATTTCTGCTGGCAATGGCCTTTAATACTGTGGACCCAAGATGGTGGGGATGCATATTAGCCAACGCCCCCTTATCCTTCTTACCTATACCTCTAGGTGTCCTGCATGCATCGATAATCCAAGCTTCTCTCATAATCAATATCTCTCCGCTAAAAATAGGGTTTAGGTGGCGCTCCATCTTGGTGGGCGCTTTTCTGTAAAAGCCAGCGCGCCTTCTCGCGCATCATCACTGGCAAAAACGGACGATGCTACTTGGGCTTGTTGTCGCCACTTTTCCTCAGCTACCCACTCATATGACTCGTCTATTATCTGCTTGCTGGCGGCCACAGCTAGTGGCCCATTGGAGCAGATTTTTGCGGCCATTTCGCGTGCAGCACCAAGGGTTTCACCCGCGGGGACAATCATGTTGACCAAGCCCATTTCATAAGCACGTTGAGCAGAGACGTTATCACCCGTTAGCGCAAGCTCTTTTGCATGGCGCTTGTGAATTTGTCGCGGCAGATTCAACAATCCTCCACCCGCGGCAACCAATCCACGTTTGACCTCAGGAATACCCAACACTACATTTTCTGCCGCAACAACTAGGTCACAAGTAATCATCAACTCAAACCCACCAGCCAACGCAAATCCTTCAACCGCAGCGATTAGAGGCTTCCTGGGTGGCTTTTCCAGGATGGAAACGATTCCGCGTTTTTGTAGCACCTCCATTTCACCGTTCAAGAAAGCTTTCAAATCCATTCCAGAGCAAAATGTGCCATCCGCACCGGTAATAATTGCTACTCGTAAATCGTCTCGCCTGTCTAACTCTTCTCTAAGTTCCGAAAGCCTCTCCGCCACGGCGCCATTTATCGCGTTTTTGGTTTTCGGTCGATTTATAGTAGCTATCAACACTTCGTCTACGATTTCAAATAATATCTCATTATGCATAATTTGCTATCTCCTTTGTGCTATCTGGCCTGCATCCGCATTGCTCCGTCCAAGCGTATGCACTCGCCGTTGATATAGTCATTTTCCACCATCATTAGCGCTAGATGGGCTATTTCGCCAGGATTTCCTAGGCGTTTTGGGTACTCTACCTGAGCTGATAAAGCCTTCAACATTTCCTCATCCGCCCCATCCATCATTGGCGTCCGGAACAAGCCAGGGACAATTGTATTTACACGAATTCCATATGACGCCAAGTCTCTAGCGACTGGCAGAGTCATGCTAACCACGCCCCCTTTTGAACTGCTGTAGGCTGCTTGCCCGATCTGGCCCTCGTAAGCCGCTGTCGATGCCGTATTAATAATCACGCCGCGGCCAGAGTACTCGTCATATGGTTCGTTCTGCGACATTTTTTCTGCCGCTAACCGCAACACATTAAATGTGCCCACTAGGTTTATCTGGATTATTCGATTGTATTCAGCCAACGGGAATGGCCCTCTCTTTCCGTATGTTTTAAACGCATTGCCAATTCCGGCGTAGTTACAACAAATATGTACAGCACCGTATTTTTGTACTGTATTGTCTAGTGCCGTCTGCACAGAAACTTCGTTGGTAACGTCGACATTTTGAAAAAGCACACTTTCACCCAACTTCAGCGCAAGCGCTTCACCAGCTTCCGAATTGACGTCCAGCAATACCACTTTCGCCCCCATGGCAACAAAGAGCTCGGCTGTAGCACGGCCCATCCCGGAAGCACCACCTGTGATTACTGCCACCTTATCTTTAATATTCAATTCAGCATTCCTCTTAATGTTTTCCTACGTTTCGTCGGCGTCTCGTGCGGATTCGCCATGTGCCCGGTCCGATGGGAAATAAGACGGTACACTTTACGTCGACGAGTTCTGAGCATAATCCGCCCTCAATTTTCGTCTCTGAAGCTTTCCTGTTGGGGTTCTAGGTACAGATCCAATAATGACTTTTTTTGGGCACTTGAAGTGGGCCATTCTTTCTCGGCAATGTTCTATAATCTCGACACAAAGCTCCTCACTACTTTCCAAATCGTCTTTTAGCTCCACAACAGCAATTACCTCTTGCCCCCACTCATCACTCGGAACCCCTATTACAGCTGCGTCGAGAACTAGCGGGTTTTTGGCAAGCGTCTCTTCTACTTCCCTTGGGTATATGTTTACACCGCCGGAAATAATCAGATCACTCCTTCGATCAGAAAGAAAAACAAATCCATCCTGATCAACATAACCATCATCTCCGAATGTGGCCCATCCGCTGCTGGAAATAGCAGACGCTGTTTTCTCCGCATCATTGTGGTATTCAAAACTCCCGTTACCACTAAAATATATTGTGCCTACTGTTTCAGCACTGAGCTCAACGCCTTGATCATCAACAATGTGAACATTCCCAAATATTGGTCTACCTACAGATCCAGGATGTAATAGCCAAGCTTCCGAATCAATTTCACAATACCCAGCCCCCTCGCTGCCAGAATAATACTCGTGGATGATTGGACCCAGCCAATCGATCATTTTGTATTTAACCTCTTTAGAACAAGGTGCAGCAGCGTGAACTACTCTCTCGAGGCTGCTCAAATCGTACCTGCGTCGATCGTCTTCGGATAAATTTAGCATACGGACAAGCATACTGGGCACAAACTGAGCTTGCGTGATCGAGTACTGCTCTACGAACCTCAAGACGTTTCGGGGACAGAATTTATCCATTATCACGACTGTCCCTCCCATCCGCTGAATAGCTAAGCACCAGCCCAGAGATGCAGCGTGGTAGAGTGGTGCGGGAGACAAATACCTTGTGTCAGAGGAAAAAAGGTTGTGCTTAGCCATCATTAGCTCAGCAGGGCTAACAGTTCCATAAGGGCCCTCAGGAAGCTCACGCTTGATTCCTTTAGGCCTACCTGTTGTTCCGGATGAGTAGAACATCGGAGCCCCATTGGTCTCGACGAGAGGAGGATAACTGCTGGCCTCCTCATAGATCGAGTCCAAGTCTATATATCCCGCACATGAGTCACCAGCACAAATGCGCAAGTGTAGACTGGGCACCGCATCAAATATCTTGTCTCCTGATGAGCACAAGGTACTTGATACAACCAATGCCTTGGCTCCGCAGTCTTGCACGATATATGCGGCTTCACTTGAAGTCAGATGCCAATTGACAGGCGTAATGTAAAGACCTGTACGCAGGGCCGCCCAACAAACAACAAAGTACTCTGTTGTGTTGGTCATGAGAACCGCGATATGGTCCCCGCGACAAAGTCCTTTTGCCGAAAAAAATTGCCCCAAAAAAATGGAACGCTTGTTGAGATCATCAAAAGAAATATAATCTCCGGTCTCACCTATAATAACAGCAGCGCGATCCGGAGTTTTACTCGCCTGGATACCTATATGCGCGATATTTTCTACCATAATGTTTTCCAAACTCCACCTGAAAAAAACTCTATAAATATGCGATCGTACTGATTAGGCCTCAGCTGAGGAATTCCCCGCTAAAAGTACTAACACATTTCCGACTGATCAACGAGCACATCATGAAAGCCTCGTTCATTAGGTGCATTTAAATTCGCAGCCTTACATCCACATATATTGTAATTGTAATTTATGGTAAAGTACAAGCCTTTTCCCCTTATATGGAAAGTACCGCAACATCTGGGGTAATATTCGCGAAGTATGGGCCGCCTGCTTGACCGGAACCTCATGTCATTATTCGTTGGGTCCAAATCCCCTCTCCGGATACCTTTGCTCGGAATGACTTCTTGGTTTACCATCGAGAATCGTGGTTCAAGCTAGCAGTGAGCACTTGCGCGAGACCATTGCATTTGTTGTTTATTCAGTCTCGATAGGAATGCCGCTCACCCGGTATCCCTTGCACGGACCCCAGCATGCGCTTCAAATGCAATGGGCTCCAGCCATAGAATTTGGCGTCAATGCGATTCAATGAATAGTCATTTGATATCAGAATAGGTAGTGCGCAATTCTTTCACACCAACCCTAGCGCTCCAAATTCATCTTGTTCTGCAGGCTACAGCGCCGTAATGAATGTTTCCGTCGCAATACCGTCACTGATGACCTCGTAAACTATACTCTGTGCTTAGAGCCTTAATATTTCGATAAATCTTGGTCAGTTGTGATCGCAGCAATCAACGGCATAATATCGTTTCAAAATCCGTGCGGTAGTACGTGGCTTGCTCACTCAGCTTTCGCGACTTCGAGGAGCTGATACAAGAACGCGGCTACACCGTGTATCTTGGTACATCCAGCGCTGGATCGTGCATTCCGCGCGACGCATCAAGAAGGCCTTTCGTAAGAGCAAAAACTGAGTAGTTCGCCGTCGGTGGCGACTTGACGAGATCTCTGTAAAGACCAAAGGCAAATGGAAATATCTCTATCGTGCTCTCGATAAGCAAGGCAATAAACTGGGCGGCATCCTGCACATTTTCTATTGATTGCCAAGCGCGATCAAATATCCACACGCCGATTTCCAAAAACCCGTTGGTTCCAATGGCAACCCAGCTTAATCAACATCGGCAAAAGTGGAGCAATTACTGCTACTATCAAACTGAATAATGCTGGCCAAAACAGGATAACTGTGCCTGACGATTACTGTTTGTTAGAATTGAAAAAGGCTCGTGATAGAGCCTCCCAAAACATCTCGTTTAGAGCCACGCCCTAATCTGGCTGGCGTGGTCGTGGCTTCAGTGCGGTCAAGATCGGCCAGCAGTAGCACTAGCGGCGTGGCCGCCAGGGTGATCCACATCAGTAACTGGAAGACGTTAGCAAACGCGATTTCCGCAGCACCACGACCCAATTCGCGTAGGACTTCAGCAGGGATTGCAATAAGCTCGGAAGTGGGTGGTAATGCCGCTACCATCTCTGGAGTCATCTGCGGGTGGGCGCTCAGCTGTTGCTGGTTGATCCAGAGATAACGCGATAGCGTAGACATGACAATGGATACTCCGACACTGCTGCCCAGGTTACGCGACAAGCTGAACGCCGCGCTGCCTTCGTTACGTAAATTTGGTGGCAATGTCGTGAAGGCCATTGTGGTCGCGGGCACGAACAGCAGCCCTATACCCATACCCTGCAGCGTACCGGAAATGACCAGTTCGCGCTGACTCACCTACAAATTAAACCCGGCCATATGGTGCAGTGATAAGCCGACCAGACCTAAACCAATAAATATCAGCAGGCGTGGATCCATGTATTTCATCAGCGTGCCCACTCCACGAGGCATCACTATCAATCCAGTGGTAAGCACTGGATACTCCTTCCATTGCTGCAGGAATGGGGGTAGTAGGGCCATCGTGGACAGCAGAATGATTCCCACCACGAAGATGAAAGGCGTTGCGGAAACAAAGTTACGATCGCGCAACAACTCCGGCGAAAAAAACCTGCGCTCGCAGGTCAGGGTATGCACGATATACAAGTACAAGGCGAGCACGATGGCGATGGCATAGAACTGAATCTCCAGTGCCTCGAACCAGTCTACCTGCTCACCGCGGTCCAGCATAATTTGAAGCACTGCCAAAGCCAGCGCGAGCAGCGCGAAGCCGCGGATATCAAAGCCCTCCCGGTGGGTCTCATTGTCGGGTACATAACGGTAGATGCCTATTAGCGACAGGATTCCCACCGGCACATTGATATAGAAAACCCAGCGCCAGGAATAGAATTCAGTCAGCCAGCCAGCCGCCCAGCGTAGGCCCCAGGATTGGCCCAAGCATGATGCCCATACTCCAGGTACTCATCGCTACTGCGTGTTTTTCTGGTGGGTAAATGTCTAGCAGGATCGCTTGGGAGAGTGGAACCAGAGATGCTCCGAATACGCCCTGTAGCAAGCGCCAAAACACCATTTCGTTGAGCGAGGAGGCCTGGCCACACAGCATAGAGGCAAGGGTGAATCCGGAGACTGACCACGGGAGTATCCGGCGCCGACCGAAACGTTGGGCTAGATACCTTACAGATAAGGTCATGATCGGGGAGGCAACGATATAGGATGTTAGAACCCAGGTGATCTGCTCGCTGCTGGCGCTCAGGCTGCCCTGCATATTGGGCAGGGCCACATTGGCAATCGTCGTATCCAGCACGTGCATGATGGTACCCAGCATGATGCTGATGGTCACCAGGAGCTCCCCGCGCGGAGCGTGTTTCATAACTGCAGCGCAATTTGCTTGCCGATCAGTTCTGTCGTGTCGCTGGTTGTGGTATCAATCTGTACCTTCGCGCTCATCCCGGCACGCAGAACAGGACCACCTTCGGTCTTTAACAGCCGCAGACGCACGGGGATACGCTGCACCACTTTTACCCAGTTACCACTGGCATTTTGTGCGGGGATCAGAGCGAATTCGGAACCGCTGGCAGGGCTGAGACTCTCCACTTCTGCCTGAAAGAAATGGCCGGGATACGCGTCCACTTCCACCCGGGCTTGAAGTCCCAGGCGAATATCGCTCAGTTGCGTCTCTTTCAGGTTGGCCTCTACCCAGACACTCTCGGTACTAATCAGGCTGATCAGCGTTACCCCGTTGCGAGCCAGTTCACCTACTTGAGGTACAGTGTTGGAGACGACGCCGTCCGCCGGCGCGAAAATCTGCGTCCGTGACAGCTGATAGCGCGCCCTGTCTAACTTGGCTTGCGCGACCTTGAGATCCGCTTGCTCCTCCAGTGGCACGTCGGGGCTACCACCCAATTCCGCTCGCAGGCTAGTGAGCTTCTGCACGTTGATGGCAGTCCAGGAATGCGCTTGTACGAGCTGCTGACGAGACTCGTCCAATTGCGCCTGAGAGACCGCTAGCGACCCCATCTTCTCAATACGTTGCTGTTGCCGCCTGTAGAATTGCACATCCTGTTGCGCTTGCTCTAGGGCTGTCTTGGCCTCAGCGTAGTTGGCGCGACGTGCATGTAACAGGTTTCCTATTTGTTCGAGATGGGCCTCTGCTTCGGTTACCGCCAGGTGAAAAACATAGTCGTCCAGCGATACTAACTGGTCACCGCGGCGCACTGGTTGATTAGCTCGCACGTGGACCTCGCTTACCACGGCACTCACTTCAGCGCTTAGAGACAGTTTGCCCGCTTTGATGTAGGCGTTTTCGGTGTTGACATTGCTATCGCCATAAAGACACCAGCCGGTGGCCATTAGTGCAACTGCAATTCCTCCGCTAAACCAGCGATTGGGTGACGAATGGATATTCAGTCTGTTTACCACCTTAATTTCCCCTTCCGCTCAGGTCTTCCCTGAAGCGGATCAATAAATCATGTAGCTGCTCCTCCTCAGCCATCATCAAGCCCGTGCTGACTCTGCTGGGTCTGAATGTAGTGGTCAAGTAAAACTGGCCGCTGGTTTAGAGGAATTCCAATAGCGTTCCTCGGTTTTATTCGGTGGCACACCAACGTTGTGTTTGCGTGGCCTAGTTTGGCTGTAGTACCCCGTTATATAGTCAGCCACGCTTCGCTGTGCTTCAGCGAAAGATCGATATCCCATCTCGGTCATCCATTCCGTCTTTAAGCTTCGAAAGAAACGCTCCATCGGCGAATTATCCCAACAATTTCCCCGCCGGCTCATGCTTTGATTGATTCGATAATGCCACAGATGTTGTCGGAATTTGATACTCGTATAATGGCTCCCTTGATCGGAGTGAAACAGAACGCCTTCAGGTCGACCACGAGATTCATAAGCCATCGTGATTGCTTTGGCTGTCAGCTCGCTATCGGGTGCGTTAGACAGCGACCAGCCAATAGGTTTGCGTGCATACAGGTCAAGAACTACAGCCAGGTAGGACCAGCGTTGCCCCGACCAGATATAAGTCACATCTCCACACCAGATTTTGTTTGGCGACACTGGCGTAAACTTTCGATTCAACGTGTTAGGTATGAGTGTATGTGGCTGTGACGCTTTTTTGTAGCGGTGCGTTGGAAGCTGGGTACTCACAAGCCCCAATCGAGCCGTAAAACCCTTTGCGCGATAGCGACTTAGCGGTACGCCTTGCCCAGATACAATGTGAGCAATACTGCGAGCGCCGGCCGAGCCATTGCTGATCTGGTGTGCATGTTTAACCATCGCGTT
>JAPKBI010000222.1 GCA_028823475.1 Halioglobus sp.
TGGCAGAGCTCGCCGGCCTAACCGTGTGCCAGCCAGCATCACTGAAAAACGAGGAAGCGCAACAACAGCTGGCCGCATTCAATGCCGATGTGATGGTCGTTGTCGCCTACGGGCTGATTTTGCCTCAGGCCGTGCTAGACACCCCACGCCTAGGGTGCCTCAACGTACACGCTTCACTATTGCCCCGCTGGCGCGGCGCAGCACCAATACAGCGTGCCATTGAAGCCGGCGATGCCGTTACAGGCATTACTATTATGCAAATGAATGCCGGTCTGGATACTGGCGAGATGCTGGCCTGCGTCAGCTGCCCTATAGGCGCCCGGACCAACGCCGCCGGCCTGCATGACGAGCTGGCACTATTGGGCCCGCCCTTATTAGGCGACGTTTTAGCCACCATCGAAAGCCATCAGCGGCACAGCCGACCACAAGACGATGAACACGCCAATTACGCGTATAAAATCCTCAAGCCCGAAGCACAGATTGACTGGAGGCACAGCGCCTCGGTGCTGGATCATAAAATTCGGGCATTCAACCCGTTCCCTGTCTGTTACTGCGAACTCGGCGGGCAACGCATCCGAATCTGGCAAGCCAGTCCATTGCGGTCCACAACGGCTACGCAAATGCCCGGAGCCATCCTGCGCGCCGACAAAGAGGGTATCACCGTGCGTTGTGGTGAGGGCGAACTCACCATCGAGGTGCTGCAATTGGAGGGCGGAAAACCACTGGAAGCAAAGCAACTCCTCAGCGCGTATCAGGCGTTGTTCGCGGCCGGCAAGCACTTCACCTTGCCCGTCGCGAGTGTAGATACATGAACGCGGATGTGCGGGCGACTGCCGCCCGCGTTATCGGGGCTGTCATTGGAGGGGCTTCCTTAAACCAGGTCCTGCCAGAGAAGCTCGACGACGTCAGCGAGCGAGACCGTGCTCTATTACAACAGTTGAGCTATGGCACATTACGCCAGAGCCCTCGACTACAGGCTATTCTCACGCAGTTACTAGACAAACCCCTGCGCGACAAAGACCGCGACGTACAAGGCCTTCTGCTCTGCGGACTCTACCAATTAGACAGCACACGGGTTCCAGACCACGCGGCTGTCGCTGCCACCGTCGATGCCACCCGGGCATTGAAAAAACATTGGGCAAAGGGCATGACCAATGCGGTACTGAGGCGTTATCTGCGCGAACGCGAGCAATTAACACAAGCGCTTGATGAGGCCGCAACCGCCAGCCATCCGGCTTGGTTGTTCCAAAAAATATTGGCGCAATGGCCTGCTGCCGCTGCCGCGATTATCGATGCCAACAATCAACACCCCCCAATGACTCTGCGCGTAAACCGCGGCCAAGCGTCTAGGGGCGACTATCTTAGCAGTCTTAAAGGCCATGGCATTGGGGCCAAGGCTGGCAACCTGAGCAAGCATGCCATCCAGCTAGCCGTACCGATAGATGTCTGGGATCTGCCCGAGTTCAGCACTGGACGGGTGAGCGTACAGGATGAGGCGGCCCAAATGGCGGCCTTACTCCTGCAAGCTGGAGCAGGAGAACGCGTACTAGATGCCTGCGCCGCGCCAGGTGGCAAAACATGTCATATTTTGGAGTTGCAGCCAGAACTGGCCGAACTTGTCGCCATGGATATCGACGAACTACGCCTACAAAAAGTGTCAGAAAACCTTCAGCGGCTGAACCTGAAGGCGACTCTGATAACCGGCGATGCTGCACGCCCTCCTGCTGGGCTGGAGCCGGCAAGTTTTGACCGTATTCTGGTAGATGCACCCTGTTCCGCCAGTGGTGTCGTTCGCCGGCACCCGGATGTGAAATTGCTGCGCCGAGAAAGCGATATTGCCCCGCTGGCGGAACAGCAGCTGTGTATTCTGCGGGGCCTGTGGCCGCTGCTTAAAGCAGGTGGCACATTGCTGTATGCGACCTGTTCCATCCTAGACGAAGAGAACAGCCAAGTAATACAACGCTTTCTCACCGAAGAAAACGACGCAGCACTATCTGACACTGAAATGACAGGCAGCGAGTCCGTCGCCAGTGGGCGCCAACTGCTGCCATCAAGCGGCGGTACCGACGGCTTGTTCTATGCCACACTAAAAAAGGCCGGATAATAGTTGTGCATAATTGCGCCTCTCCGGTGCTTACAATCATCGAGCGATTTCTTTATCGTGAAGGAACACTGAAGTCCTCTTAATTCACCAGAACACATCGAGCCATGAAGATTATCATTCTCGGGGCTGGCCAAGTTGGCGGCACCCTCGCCGAGCACCTAGCCAACGAACAAAATGACATCATCGTCGTAGACACTGACGCTGATAAGTTGCGCGCTCTAACGGATCACCTCGATATCGGCACGGTGGTCGGCGGCGCATCTCACCCCGATACGCTTTACCAAGCGGGCGCGGAAGATGCTGACATGCTTGTCGCTGTCACCAATAGCGACGAAATTAACATGATGGCTTGCCAGGTCGCACACACGCTATTTAAAACCCCCACCAAAATCTGTCGCGTTCGCTCACCCAATTATCTGACTCACCAGAAACAGTTATTTTCACGAGACCATATTCCTGTCGACGTCATCATTGGCCCAGAACAGCTAGTTACCCAAAATATCCAAAGACTGATAGAAAACCCTGGGGCTCTGCAAGTACTCGATTTTGCCAAAGGCCGAGTTCAGCTGGTTGCCGTAAAGGCCTACCACGGAGGGCCTATTGTTGGTCATGAGCTGAAAGAAATTCGCCGACATATGCCTAAGGTCGACACGCGGGTCGCTGCAATTTTTCGACAGGACCGCGCCATCATCCCTGAAGGTGACACCGTGGTAGAAATCGATGACGATGTTTTTTTCATTGCGGCCAAAGAAAACATCAAAGCGGTCATGTCCGAGTTGCGCAAAGTCGACAAGCCCTACAAGCGAGTAATGATCGCCGGTGGCGGCAACATCGGCTCAACTCTGGCGCAGAATCTCGAAAGCAAGTATCAAGTGAAACTCATCGAGAAGTCCTACGCCCTTTGCCGAACACTGTCTGAGCGACTCAAGCACTGTATCGTCTTGCACGGCAGCGGCTCTGAGCCACAACTGCTTGCCTCCGAAAACATCGAGGCTACAGACGTATTTTGCGCCCTCACTAATAGCGACGAAGCCAATATTATGATGTCGATGCTGGCCAAACGTATGGGCGCCAAGAAGGTTATCACGCTGATCACTAATGCCGCCTATGCCGAACTAGTCGGTGACGAAATCGATATCGCCATATCACCGCAACAAATTACCATCGGCAGCCTACTAACGCATGTGCGCAAGGGCGATATCAGCAACGTTCACTCGCTGCGGCGCGGGGCGGCAGAGGCTATTGAGGTAACAGCCCACGGTGATACCCGCTCCTCTAAGGTTGTCGGTAGGCGCTTGGACGACATTACCTTGCCAAAAGGCGTGACCATAGGAGCCATTGTGCGTGATAAAAAGGTTCTTATCGCGCACCGGCATGTCGTCGTAGAAACCGATGACCATGTCATCATATTCCTGCTCGACCGCAAACAAATCGGGGCTGTCGAAAAGCTCTTCGCCGTTGGCTTCGGGTTCTTTTCCTAGGCGATGCACTTCTCAGTCTCATTTCGGATTCTCGGCATCCTACTAATGTTGTTCAGCTCCATCCAGCTGGTGCCTCTGACCCTTGCGCTGATGGAAAAAGATGGCAGTGCCGCGGGCTTTGTGTCAGCGATATGCATTACTTTCTTTTCCGGCCTGTTGATGTGGTTCCCCCTGCGCAATGCCAGTCATGAATTGCGAATCCGTGATGGTTTCCTGATCACCTCGATGTTCTGGACAGTGCTGGGTTTGTTCGGTGCGCTGCCCTTTGCGCTCGCCGACACACTAGACTTGACGCCTGTGAGCGCAATATTCGAATCTCTTTCAGGCCTTACCGCCACTGGCGCAACGGTTATCGTGGGACTCGATAGTCTACCTCATTCCATTCTCATCTACCGTCAGCTACTCCAGTGGCTAGGTGGCATCGGCATTATCGTGGTCGCTGTGGCAATACTGCCAATGCTGGGCGTGGGAGGAATGCAGCTGTACCGAGCCGAAACACCTGGGCCGTCCAAGGACAGCAAGCTGACGCCCAGAATAACCGAGACAGCCAAGGCTTTATTTAGCGTCTATTTACTTCTCACCATCGCCTGTGCCATCGCCTATTACGCCGTCGGCATGTCTGGCTTTGATGCTATCGCTCACTCTTTTTCTACAGTATCGCTAGCGGGATTTTCAACTCACGATGAGAGCCTTGGTTTCTTCAAAAGTGATGCGG
>JAPKBI010000223.1 GCA_028823475.1 Halioglobus sp.
AACAGTCGCCGCCTGAGTTGGCAGCTGATATTGCCGAGAGTGGCATTGTGTTGACGGGCGGAGGTGCTCTATTGCGTGATCTGGATCGACTCATCTCCGAAGAGACAGGCCTGCCAGTCATCGTTGCCGATGATCCTCTGACGTGCGTTGCTCGTGGCGGTGGCATTGCGATGGAAAGAATGGATCGACGTACGATAGATTTACTGTCTACTGAGTAGTGAGATCTGATGGAGCGCCAGTTCTATACTGCGCTAGATAGGGTGTGCTTTACCGCGACGCATGCCGATCACGGTAATTGAGGAGCCGACATCAAGCCATTATTTGTTAAGAAATCTTCCCTGACACTGCGGGTGTTAGGTCCCACCCTCGTGGTTCTCGGTCTACTGACGGCAGACCTATATTTTAATAAATTACATTCCACTCGAGCAGTGCTCGACACGCTAGCGACGCCTATTTTCTGGGTTGCAAACCTGCCCACGCGGGTTGGTGGGTGGACAACGACTCATGCCCGGTCTCGCAGTGACTTGCTGGAGGACAATGAGCGTTTGCGACGCGAAAATTTGGTATTGCAGGGTCGGTCGCAGAAGATGGCCTCGCTACAAGCAGAAAATGTGCGATTGCGAGCCTTGCTGAATTCTAGCGCCTTGGTGCGAGACGATGTATTGGTGGCTGAACTGATTGGCGTCTCGCCGGACCCGGAGCGGCTCCAGCTGGTGTTAAATAAGGGCGAGGGCGACGGCGTGTTTTTGGGACAACCCCTGATCGATGCCGATGGATTGATGGGGCAGGTTGTAGAAGTCAGTAGCGGCACATCGCGAGCGCTATTGATAACCGACATAACGCATGCAGTTCCAGTGCAGGTTAATCGCAATGGGGTGAGGGCAATTGCCGAGGGTACCGGCGCTTTGGAATCTCTGGAGATTCGACATATTTCTGCCACTACCGACATCCGCAAGGGCGACCTATTGGTAACGTCCGGTCTCGGGGGGCGATTTCCTGAGGGGTATCCGGTGGCTGTAGTGACGCATGTCGAGCGGGACCCTGGTGAAGTTTTTGTGCGAGTACTGGCTGTCCCTACTGCGGCGCTAGACCGCACGCGGCATGTGTTGCTGGTGTTCACTGCGCAACAAAGCCAGGAGGATTGACCTGTGGCGGACAGGGAAGGGCATGGCTATGTGGTCATTTTTCTGACCTTTGTAGTTGCCTACATTTTAGCCGTGGTGCCGCTTCCTCTTTGGTTGCAGTGGGGGCGGCCGGAGTGGTTGGCGTTGACCCTGATTTACTGGTGCATCGCTCTCCCGGAGCGGGTCGGGATTGCCACTGGGCTGGTGGTGGGTGTAGGGCTTGATGTATTGGAGGGCGCTGCCCTCGGGCAGAATGCCTTTGCCCTGATGGTAGTGGCGCTGTTAGCACTCATCCTTTACCAGCGACTGCGCGTTTCCAGATTGTGGCAGCAGGCGGCCGTCGTCTTCATTCTAGTTAGTATCAACCAGCTGATTTGCCAGTGGGTACAAAATCTTGAGGGGGTGAGTGTTTTGCCGCTGTTATTTTTGCTGCCGGCGCTCTCCAGTGCTCTATTGTGGCCGGTGGTTCTGCACAGTTTGCGTGGCGTGCGGCGCTATTACCGAGTCACCTGATATGAGCCAGGCCCGTTTGATCTTGGCGTCGGCCTCACCGCGCCGTAAAGAGTTATTGGATCAGTTGGGGGTGAGTTGTACCTGTGCCCCTGCTGATATCGACGAATCGCACTGGATTGATGAGAAGCCCTCGGACTACGTACAACGTATGGCACAAGAAAAGGCGCAAGCTATCGCGTTGCTGCACCCTCCTCTGGGCTGCGCAGTACTGGCGGCTGATACCATAGTGGTCATTGCGGGCACAGTGTTGGGAAAGCCGATAGACCATGCCGATGCTCTCCTCATGCTCACGAGTTTAAGTGGTCGAAGACACTCTGTTTTGACAGCAGTGTGTCTTTTGACTGTCGCTGGCATGGTGTGTGAGTTAGTAGAAACTCAGGTGGAGTTTCTGCCTTTGAGTCATGAGGTATGCGAAGCCTATCTGGCTACGGATGAACCTTGGGACAAGGCAGGGGCATACGGCATTCAGGGTCTGGCGGGTGCCTTCGTGCGCTCTATTGAGGGCAGTTATACTAATGTGGTTGGTCTGCCTCTGTGTGAAACCTGGCAGCTACTGAGCGCAAATGGAATATCAACCGCGCTGAATGTCGCGCCGTTAGACTGATTCACGAGGTAGGCCCGTGAGTGCAAAAATGCTAGTTAATTTTACCCCGATGGAAACACGGGTGGCTTTGGTGGAGAACGGCGTCACCCAGGATGTTTACATCGAACGTGCGATTAGCCGCAGTATCGTTGGCAATATCTACGTCGGGAAAGTGGTGAGAATAGTGCCGGGCATGCAGGCAGCCTTTGTGGATATAGGGCTTGAGCGCACCAGCTTCATTCACGTCTCAGATGTTATTGCCGGCAGCAGCGGCCATGGCCGGGTAGACAAAAGTATTCCCCCCATGAAGATTTCTGACTGCCTTCACGACGGTAAGAAGATCATTGTTCAAGTCACTAGAGATCCTTTGGGCACCAAGGGCGCGCGCGTGACTATGCAGCTATCGGTAGCAACACGATATCTCGTGTTGCAGCCTCACAATAAGCATACAGGTGTCTCGCAACGCATTGAGAATCCTCTGGAGAAGACACGTCTGAAGCAAGTACTGGCACAAGCTCGTGCGAACCAAAGTATGGATGACTCCACTGGGTTTGTTCTGCGTACCGCTGCCCAAGGGATAGGGTTTGAGCAGGTGTCGGCTGACATGCGCTTTCTCTATAGTGTGTGGGCAAGTATCTCTCGCCGCGCCAAGGCTGCTGCAAGTGGTGAACTGCTTTATGAAAATCTACCTTTGCATTTGCGCGCAGTGACGGAGCTTGTTCGTCCGTCGGTAGAGCACATTCTCATCGATAACAGCGAGTGTTTGGTGGCAATGCAGAGTTTTTGTGCTGATCATGTGCCGCAAGTGTGCAGTTTGCTAGAGCACTACACGGGCGGGCATTCATTATTCGAACTGCATGGCGTGGAGGATGAAATCCGGGGCGCACTCGATCGCACAGTGGAACTACACAGTGGCGGTTACCTGATTTTCGATCAAACAGAGGCCATGACGGTTATTGACGTTAATACCGGATCATTTGTTGGTAAGCGCAATCACGATGATGCTCTACTGAAGACTAACCTAGAAGCGGCTGAGGTCTTAGCCCGACAAGTACGTTTGCGTAACCTGGGCGGCATTATTATTGTTGATTTTATCAACATGGAAAAATCTGACCATCGGCGACAGGTTCATGATGCCCTCAAAAAATTCATGCAGCAGGATCCGGTGCTCAGCGAGATAGCGGCGTTTTCGAAGCTCGGGCTTATTGAAATGACGCGCAAGCGCACTGGTGGCAGTCTTGAGAGTCTACTGTGCGAAGGTTGTGCCGTTTGCCATGGGCGAGGTGTAATTAAAACGGCGGAGACCGTTTGCTATGAAATTTTTCGAAAGGTTATTAGCGAGGCTCGGACCTGCGAAAATGACAAACTGGTATTGCGTGTGGCCGAGTCTGTTGCCAATCGATTACTGAACGAAGAAGCCACGCAATTTTTCGATCTACAGCAATCTGTTGGCAAGATAATTAGCGTGCGGCTAGAGTTGAGCTACAGCCAGGAACACTTCGATCTCATGTCGTTTTGATCGACTTTGGGTGATAAATGGCGACACGTTTAAGCAGTGTCATTGCTTTTATAATTGATTGTCGTGGAACTTTTTCAGCACTGGCTGCCGCGAGTTTTCCTATGCGGTTGCGGTGTCTGAAGGCGAGATGAAATTCGGTAAGACGGCGCGGAAAGATGACGACTCGGAGACCGGCAATATTCATCCTTGCGTTCAGTTGGACTCGCCATAGGACTGCTGTAGCTCTTTTAGATAGCGGAATAACTTTCGGCTGGCCGCTGGCGGTTTATGGCCTTGCACTTCCCTGTGATGTTGTAAAATGACTTGCCGTAATTGCTGACGGTCAGCCTCAGGGAAGCGAGTCATGGCCAGCTCTGCCCCTTCAGCTCCCGCTGCAAGTATATCTTCGCGTAATTGCTCCAGTTGATGGAGCGCTGCAGTACTTTCTTGTTTTGTGTTGTGCAGGGCCGCCAGCGCTTGCTCAATCGGCGCGGGGTCTATGTTGCGCATAATCTTGCCGATGAGCTGTAGGTGTCGTTTACGGGCGCTATTGCTACGAATCTGCCGACACTCGCGGATGG
>JAPKBI010000224.1 GCA_028823475.1 Halioglobus sp.
GCGCCGTCGGTTGAGCAGTCGTATTCGGGGCCAGTGCTGTTCATTAAAGGCGGCACGTCAGATTATATTTTAGAAGCACATTGGCCTGTGATTCAGCGGCTTTTTCCAGAGGCGTCAATAAAAGCCATGCCTGGTTGCAGTCATTGGCTTCACGCGGAAAAACCGCAGCTGTTCAGTGGGATCGTGGAGCGCTTTCTTGTCCCCCTAAAGCCACGTATGCTAGCGCCTGCGAAATAAAATCGAAAGAGAAGAGTTGGCGTGTATTTTACGTTGGGCGAAGTGATAAGCTTGTTGGCATTCGGCTTGCTGTGCATGCATTTTTTGGCGGCGGTGCGAGTGCGGGAACTGGCTTTGCAGGCGGTTGGCCGGGCCAGCAAACAGGACGAGTTCCAATTGTTGGATCAGTCAGTGCACATACGGCGCATGTCTCTCAGTAGAGATGACCGCGGCCGCTGGCATATCTGGCGTCAATATCGTTTCGACTATACTTACGAGGGAGTGGAGCGACGCCAGGGCTTCGTCATTATGCTCGGCAAGCAATTGCAGTCTATTGTGGTGTCAGAAAGAGACCCGACATTACATTAGGGCGCCGGCGCCAGCCGCTATTTTTTGATCTGTGATTCCAACATGTTAGCGACTTTCTGCCCGTAGGGAGGTAGGGTGCCAGCCAGTTTCGCCATGTCCACAAAACCTTCTCGGTAGACGCCGCGGGCATGACTGAAGGTGCGAAAGCCGTCACGGCCACGGTAGTTCCCCATGCCGCTATGGCCAACGCCGCCGAAAGGCAAGTCATCGCAGCCGACGTGGAGGGCGATAGCGTTTACCGCAACGCCCCCGGAAAGTGTTTCATTGATCACTTTGTCCTGTTCTGTTTTATCCTTGCCGAAGTAATACAAAGCCAATGGCCGTTCGCGAGCATTGATGAAGTCAATCACGTCCTCCAGATTTTCATAGGCTTTGATATTCAGCAGGGCACCGAAAATTTCATCCTGCATGCAGGCTAGATCATCGCCAGGGTTGACGATTAGGTGCAGGGCGATCTTGTGCTCGTCACGCTCGGAAAAGCCTTCTCCGGACGGACACAGAGGAATGATTCTGGCACCTTTGCTAGCAGCCTCATCAATGTAGCCTTTCACGCGATCGTAGTGGCGTTCATTGATGCACGCTACAAAGTCAGGGTTATCCTGAATGGTTGGGTACTGTTCTGCTATCACCGCTTTGCAGCGATTAATAAAGGCCTCCATGCGGCTGTGCGGTACAAAGCAATAATCAGGGCTGACACACAACTGACCGCCGTTCATAGCCTTGCCCGTTATGATGCGTTCCGCAGCTAAGTGAATGTCACAACCCTCGCCAACAATCACTGGTGACTTGCCGCCTAGCTCCAGCGTAACGGGCACCATATTTTCCGAGGCGGCGCGCATTACCAGTCGACCAATGCTGGTGGCCCCGGTAAAGATCAGGTGATCCAGCGGCAGGGAAGAAAAGGCGGCTCCGACTTCCGGCCCACCGGCGATAACGGTGATTTCCGACTCCTCAAAATACTGCGCGAACAACGTATGCATGATCTCAGCGGTGTGGGGTGTGTACTCCGAAGGCTTAATCATGGCGCGATTTCCTGCGCCCAGTACATCCGCCAGTGGACTGAAAATCATATTCACCGGCACATTCCACGGCGTCATGATGCCAACCACGCCCTTAGGCTGATGGTGCACCTGCGCTTTTGCGCCAAGGAAATTCATAGGCATGAATGGGGTGCGCTTTTCTGGCTTCATCCATTTTTTGAGATTTTTCTTCACGAACTTGAGGCTGCCTACAGACGTCATGATGTCTGTCATCAGGGTGACGTACTTTGAACGACACCCGAAGTCGCTGTTAACCGCCTCACAGATCGCCTCTTTGTTGTCGACCAGCAATGCGATGCAACGATCAATGCGGTCTATGCGCGTGGCAAGCGCGACAGGACCTTCAGCACGAAATGCATTGCGCTGGTTGTCAAGTATGACCTGCAGCTCTGCGGCTACAGAGCTTCCTTTAAGTGATGCATTCATATTCGGTTCCTCTTTATACGCTTACACTATGGCAACGGCCGCGGCCTTCTGCACTTTTTTTTGTTTCGCACTTTTGCTTAATCCCTGGGGCAGGGTGGTCTTTACGCCGGCGTCCTGTAACAGCATGTCAGCGCACTTCTCAGCGATCATGACGGCCGGAGCGTTGGTATTCCCAGAGGTAATATTGGGCATGATAGAGGCGTCGGCAACGCGCAAACGTTTAATACCGTGCACGCGCAGGCGGTCATCCACTACCGCCATTTTGTCGGAACCCATCTTGCAGGTTCCTACCGGATGATAGACCGACTCGGCCTCTGCGCGTACATAGTCCAAAATCTGCTCATCGCTTTGTGTCAGCGGGCCGGGCCTAAACTCTTCGCCGCGGTATTGTTTTAGGGCAGGGGCCTGGAAGATCTCCCTTACCCGGCGGAAGGCCGCAATGATTGCTTTGCGGTCGTGTTCAGTGTCCAGATAGTTCGCACGAATCGCCGGATAAGCCAGCGGATCCTTACTGCGAACATGCACACTCCCTCGGCTTTCCGGCCTCAGATAGCATACGGTCGCGGTAGTGCCAGGTGCCGGCTTTAGATTGCCCTTGCTGTCGGGTTCACTGGCCGCAGGGGCGAAATGGATCTGCGAGTCGGCCCTGGCGACATCATTCGTGCTGCGAAAGAATACGCCGACCTGTGCTGCCGGATGCGCCAATAGGCCGGTCCCTTTGAGCAGGTACTTAACAATGTTTTTAGCCATCGCTAGGGGGCGGGTTTCTTCAAAGAAGGTCGGCACCCCGTTCAGCCCCTGCTGTACATTAACCGTCAGATGGTCCTGCAGGTTCTCGCCCACTCCTGGCAGGTGATTTTTGACCTCTAAGCCCACTGACTCTAGGTGTTGTTGATCACCGACGCCTGATAGCTCTAACAGCTGCGGTGAGTTAATGACGCCGCCGCAGAGTATGGTCTCACGGCGAGCATAGGCGCGCTCCATGCGCGAGCCTTTCTTAGCTTTGATCCGGTATTCGACGCCGACAGCCTCACCCTCTTCAATCAGAACTCGCTCACACAGTGCACCGGTGACAACGGTGAGATTGGGGCGATTTTTGCAGGCTTTTAAAAAGGTGCGGGCTGAACTCTGGCGCCGCCCTTTGCGAATATTGGTTTGATAATAGCCGGCGCCTTCTTGGCTCGCGCCGTTGAAATCCGCATTATAAGGGATATCACATTGAATCGATGCTTCAATAAAAATGTCAGCCAAATCCATTTTTTGATCATCGGCAAAGTTCTCAACCCAGAGCGGGCCGCCGTATCCGTGCCAGTCATCTGCACCTTCCGCCTTGTGCTCGGAGCGCTTGAAGTAGGGCAGCACTTCATCATATGACCAGCCGCTATTGCCCAGTGCACTCCAACCGTCGTAGTCCTCACGCTGTCCGCGGATATAAACCATACCGTTGATGCAACTGGTGCCGCCTAGCACTTTGCCGCGTGGCCAAGAAATGCGCCGGTGGTGCATATTGGGGTCTGCTTCGGTCTCGTAGCACCAGTTGACCTTCGGGTTTTTCATCAGGAAGGCGAAGCCTAGAGGAACATGGATCAGAGGAAAACTGTCGTTTCCACCGGCTTCAAGGAGCAGTACCCGTCGGCTAGACTCGCGCGACAGCCTATAAGCCAGGGCGCATCCGGCAGAGCCAGCGCCCACAATGATGTAGTCATAGGTGGTAGGGTTCTCGATCATGGCACATAACCTTCTGTCTGAGCGATTGTTTGGGACTTCCGCGCCTGCTTGTGGACAGAGACGGGGAGTGAGCGTAGACAAATGAACAAAAATTGATTATTGTTCATTGTCAGCCGTTGGTCAAGGTGGCAATCTTTCAAATGTCGAACGAACAGTTCAATGCACTGCACTATAGTGATCCGATGGTGGCACGGATTCTGGATGCTGGAGAGCGATGTATTCATCGTTTCGGCATACGTCGCACGTCTATGGGCGAGGTCGCTCGTGTAGGAAAGTTATCTCGCGGGTCGATTTATAAGTACTTTAATGACAAAGATGCATTGGTTGAGGGCATCATCCGGCGCCGGCAGGAGCACTTTCTTAACCGTACAGAAGGGCGGCTGGAAAACGAGGTTACACTGGTGGACAAACTTACGCAGTCGGTTTTATCTGGGCGCCAGGACATGGAGGAAGGGATATTCGCCGCGCTGGCTGAAATCGAGCCGGAGACCGTGGCGATGATGTTCCTCGA
>JAPKBI010000225.1 GCA_028823475.1 Halioglobus sp.
ACACCCATAGGCGATATCAGTGAGGTTGAAGACAAGATGGCGGCTTTGTTTCAGCAGCTAGCGCGTCCGGCTGCTGTCGACTTTCAGATAGCGTGGCCCGCGGCAGTGGACGCGTGGCCCGAGCGGTTGCCCGATCTTTATCAGGGTCAACTGTTATCGGCTGTGGCGAATTTTGGATCTACGATGCCTGTCGGTGACATTACCGTCAGCGGGCAAATCAACGGTCAGCCGTGGCGTCAGCGTTTGCAGCTGGATGCGAACTCGAATGCAGGGAGTGCGGGTGACCACGCGGGTGTCGCGAGTGTGTGGGCGCGCCAAAAAATAGCGGGGCTGATGGATCAGAAGATAGCGGGGCGCGAGGAGGCATCCGTCCGTGCAGAAGTTCTGCCCTTAGCGCTTAAACATCGGCTGCTCAGCCCCTACACCAGTTTTGTCGCCGTGGAACAGGTGGTCTCGCGACCCATGGGAGAGTCTACCGACAGCAAGGCGGTACCCAATACGCCCCCGCACGGCCAAAGTCCGCAGACCTTTGCCTATCCGCGTACCGCCACAACCGGCCCGGCCAAAGTGTGGTTCGGTGTGTTCTGCCTCTTTCTTGCCATGATGATATGGATACTGCGTCAGCCGGAGGTGGACCATGTCCCTTCAGATCATCAGTAAGCGACGTGCGGAATTTCTCATTCTGTGTCTTCTGCTGCTGGGTATCTATCAGCTCAGTGGCGCTGCAATGATCGAGATGAAGGCGACCTTGGCGCCGGTGCTAATAGAGAAATCGTGGAATCAAACCCTGCGTACCGGAGAGTTGGCGGTCAAACCGTGGCCCTGGGCTGACACGTGGCCGGTGGGGCGATTACAGGTTTCCGCACTGAATGTGGATCTGCTGGTACTGGAGGGTGATTCCGGCAGCGCGCTGGCTTTTGGTCCCGGGCGTGCGTTGCCCTCTGCCGAACTGGGCGCAACCGGCACCACGGTAATAGGCGGTCATCGCGATACCCACTTTGCGTTTTTGGAACGTTTACGCAAAGGGCAGTTACTGCACATAGCGTTACCGTCCGGGAAAAGGATTGAGTATCGAGTGCAGGAGATCCGCATTGTCGATTCAGATCAGGAGTCGCTGTCGGTTAATTTAAGCACGGATAAAAAACTGCTGTTAGTGACGTGTTATCCCTTCGACGCAATACTGGCTGGCGGTCCACTGCGCTATGTCGTGACAGCGGTGCCGACGCTGGCAGGTCTGTCCCGTTCTGATGTAGCCTGGTCTGGTGAGTTGGCTGATGGGTACTCGCCTGAAACTGAGAAGCTTTAAAGGCCAGAAGGGGCGAGTGTTGCAGTGTAGAGTTCACACTGCGTGGGCTGTAAGTATGCAGTAGTCGAACGGCCTGCAATGATACCGAGAGAATAGAACAATAAAAATTTTTATTTCGCAGCATTTGTAATGTGAAGGCTTATGGCATTGACGGTAGAGCTTGCCGCCTTATCGGCACTGACTGCAGGCAGCCCCAAGCTTGGTGCACGGTGTTTATCTATTCCCTTGCAGACAGACCATGGGGTCAAACAGTCGATCGCGCGTGCCTAGGAGTGGGGTAGGGCCTTGATTAGACACCGAGAGCAGCCAGTCGGTTTTTTTCGCACGACTAGAACGTTACCGTATTTTTCTGCTGATTCGAGTGCACTGAAGAAGGATAAATTGGATAATGTTATGTGTTATCTCGAAGGCTTTTTCGAAGCCCATACCAAGATTTTATCGTTTTCAGGGGAAACTCCAAATCCGAGCGCCTTCCCCGATTAAAAACCATGAGAAGTGGTACAGAACATGTTCAAGGCAGCACTATGACGGACGATCTATTCACCGACTTACAGCAAAAGGATTTGCCCTTTTATCTGCCGAGTGCACCCGGTTATTCATCAAGTTGGAACGAGAATTTTCGAGGGTTTGATATAACGATCCCTAATGGTGAACTGTTCTATGCAGAGACTTTTTTCGACTCAAAAGTGAGCGATAGAAGTCTTGAATATTTCTTAGAGAACGACACTAACGATTGGCAGGCAACAGATTGGAGGGCGTTGGAGCGGGAGCAACTCTCTGAAGTGACGTTTAAAAATATACAATGGCAACATGACAAATTGATGATGTACGGCAAAGAAGCATATTTGCCGCGCTATTCCGCATGGTACGGCGATAGTGATAAGCCATACACGTACTCTGGGCTAACGCTATATCCCAAACAATGGAACAAGGGGCTTTTGTATATAAAAGACAAAATCGCCGGCGTTGCCAATGTGCAATTTAATAGCGTATTAATGAATTGGTATAGGGATGGGAATGACTATATGGGTTGGCATGCTGACGACGAAAAATCGTTAGGACTAAACCCCGTTATAGGTTCGGTTAACTTTGGTGAGGCTAGAGATTTTGTGCTCAGGAGGTGTGATAACGCAGAAAAAATCGTCATCCCAGTTAAGCATGGCACATTGTTAGTCATGAAGGGCGAATTACAGCATTTCTGGGAGCATTCAGTGCCCAAGAGAACCAAACGAAACCACGATAGGATCAATCTAACCTTTAGAGTTATAAAGTCATAGCGACTCGGCGTCGCGTATCAGTGTTAGCTCAAGACAACGGTTATAAATAGCATGTTAGTGGGGATACGATCATCGGCGTTTAAATGAATCTCATACCTTTTAAGAGAGGAGAGCTTCAGTGCAGGCAGGGACAATTAAGCTATATGCCGTGACAGCGGTGCCGACGCGGGTAGATCTGTCTCGTTCTGATGTAGCTTGGTCTGGTGAGTTGGCTGATGGCTAACCGCTGAAAACTGATTCGCTTTAGGTGTCTGACCCCAAATGCGTTACCGCCTTTGTATGGCGCGGCCGTGTTCTTCTTCCCATCAGTGTCCGCGCACTAAAACTCGTATTCTTGGGTTAGCTGGCTATCTAACGCGGGCAGATCTGTGGCTTTAAAGACGATAGAGTCGTCGTTATTGAACCCCAGCTCAACCCACGGTGAGTCGTTGCCGTTGAGTAATTCCTGCAGATGTTGGATATTGTGCACGGCTTTGCCGTTGATGCTGTTAAGCAGCAAACCTGTCACATCATAGCCTTCGTTTAAATCATGCTGTAATACATTGACGACAAACACGTGTCGACTGGGATTCTGCGCAGTATCCGGCTGCAGTTGATTTTCCGTGTCAGCCACGCCGCTTCCTAACGTTATGTCTTCGGCATGGAGAAATTCAAACACTTCGTCCGTCAACTCAATCAGCACAACTCCGCCTATCTGCATCCACACCGGACGGTAGTTATAGATCACAGGTGTTACCGCGAAAATATCATGCCAAGTCCACGTTAGCTCACAGGAAATACGGCGAGTTGCGTCGTTGGCGACAACCTCAAACGTCAAACTGTCACCCACTTGCTTGCGCGACGCTAAGTAATCAATTGGCACAGAACCCACCGTACCGGTGCGGATCAATCCGTCTGGGCCAATAGGAAAACCGTCGACAGAGACGATAATATCGCCGTCGGCCAAACAACGTTTGTCTTCAGGACCGGCAGACTGAGTCACTCTTACTCCGCTGCGAGAACCCATGCTATAGAAATCTCGCTGCGTAGCATTAAAAATGATTTCTTGGCGAAAGGGCAATATTGGCACGCCGTCAGCAGTGCCGTCCATGACATCGGTGAGGAACTGATTAATCACAGGCACGGGAATAGCATAACCAATATTGTCAGCCCGACTCAGTGTTTGCGTGCTAATAGCGATCAGCTTGCCCTTGTGAAAGACGGGCCCACCGCTATTACCTGAATTAATCGCGGCATCGAGTTGGTAGGTGAGATTGCTCATACCCGAGTAGGCGTAGTGCGTGACCTCTGTGCGGGACAAAATGCCTTCTGTGATAGACATGGAGTCGCCCCCGACAGGAAAGCCCACGACCATGACATCACTGCCCAACGGAATATTCTTGCCAAGTGTCACCGGCTTGCTGCTGTTGTAGAAACTGTTGTCTTCTACCACCAGTAACGCAAGATCAGACGCATCACCGACCTTGTCAATTGTCGCCCGATACCAGCGGTCGGAATCACCGCGCTTCACCTCAATCCTGAGCGCTTCGGCAATCACGTGGGCATTGGTGATCAAGCGGTCACCATTGATTAATACGGCAGACCCGTAAGCTGTGCTACCTGATCCCCTTTGCCAGGGATTTTTGAACTCAACCTCGTAGCCCGTGACCCGAACCTGGGCAATAGAGCGCAGCAGGTCGTCAGCGGCATTGATCTTGCTGCTGA
>JAPKBI010000226.1 GCA_028823475.1 Halioglobus sp.
CCCAGGCTACTGACAAGTTAACTTGCCAGTAGCCTAGCGGGGCCTGCTGGCGTTGAGTCAGAAGCGAGTCAGGTGAGACGCCTTGTCCAAATAATACCGGTTCCAAGCATGACCAGAATCAAGAGTATCAAAGCCTGCAAACCCAATGCAGGTATCGGTGATGCTACTGGCGCTGATGGCAGCACAGAGACATCAAGGGCATTCGCGGTCACTGAAAATACACAATTCGGGTTGCAACCGAGATCGCCGATAACGGTAGACTGGATGTCATAGTCATCAATGAGTAAGGTGCCGGCCGCAATGCTGGAACCGTCATAACCCCAGGTTACCGTATATCCCGTAAACGTTTGTCCACCCATATCGGGTGCTGTCCATTCCAGCAAAGCCGTACTGCGGCTCGTTGGCGTGGCGGTTACACTAGGTTGGCCAACGTTACCGTAAGTTGTCGCACACAACCCACTAGTGCTGTCGGACCCGTTGAGGGTGAAGCTTGCACGAAGAGGCCCCGCCAGCTGCTTGGTCTTCAGGCTGCGGGTAATGCCACTGATGGCGACGCTCCATTTGTTGGCATCAGCCTCCTGTTGTTCAATGGTAATTTCAGGTCCAGTAGCGCCTGTCGATGTCGAGGCGAGAAAAGTGAATTTCTTGCCCTCTCTCGCCACCTGCCATGAGTTGCTTTTTGACCCACCACTCTGGTTGCCCCCCGGGATATCGACGTCAACGACAGTGTGGCCCCGTGCATCCTCAACAAGCATACGAACCCCAGTCTTGTCCGGTTGAGGGACAGCGTCAGCGGGTAATCTAACAGTAGATTGAAAAGCGAGTGACTTATCGGAGCCAGAGCCCCTCACTTCGAGAAGAGAGTTCAAGGCAGGCACACCCGTATCACTTTGACACGGCCTGTCCTTGAACAGCGCTTCGGGCAGTGTCAGCTTTGATATAGCGCTCCAGCTTCCCGACTCACAGGGGCTGCCGCCGCTACATTTCAAATTCGCCTGACAAAGGTACTCTGGATTCAGGTCGTTTCCTCCCGAACTCATGGAACATGACATGAACAGAGGGCTAGAGGCTTGTGGGGAATGCGTGACGACTTCGACGTCACCCGTTGAACCGTCTCTAATCATAACCACTCTATTCTCGCCGCTCTGTGCGTGCCAGACGCGAGTGTCCAAGACACTCAAAGAGGCGACTTGCGCATTCGCCGCAAACTCCGTAATCGCGGATTTCAAGTTGAATACCACCTCTGCATTTGTCGCGGCAACCACCGGCTTTGGGCCCAAACTGGGAGATGCCCGAAAGAGTGAGCCGGTCGTGGTAATGACTTCGCTTCGAGTAGAACGGCCGTCGAGAGAGGACAAATCACAGTCGTACATATAGTCTCTGTCGAGGGACTGTGTGTTCCCGTCATCATCCGTAAGTTGGCACGCGGCCAGTTCGGTCACCTCAGAGTTGGTGCCTGAAATCAGAACACCGTACATCTGTTCACCGTCACCGTCTGAGGTGGCCATCCAACGACGACCGTCCGCATCGAGGCGGCTACTGAATCTGCGCAATTCGCTTGCGCTAGACAGGGTTTGCGGCGCGGTATCGGCAGCGAGACTGCTCAATTGACGCAGCTCCCCCTGACTCGATTGTTGGCCTGACGCCTGACTCTGGGTCACAGTCGTAGTTGCAGAAAACTCCTGAACCCCGTCCGCTAGTGCGTTTACATTATTAGTCACCGAAATTCCTGCGCCATTGGAGACGTCGGGGTCAGCGGCCAGGCTAACGAAAAACTCTTCATTGCAGATCAGATTTTTTTGCCAGCCCGGATCGATATTGGCCTGACGAGAAAACGCAAACGCAGGAGGCGGAGCAGGGAGCGACCAGTCTGTCGGGCAGTCGCCTGAGGTGATCCAGTCACCGGCTCCACTTGTGCCGGGAATCAGTGAAAGTGAGAAATCGCTACCTGTGCCTTTAAAATCAAAGCTGATGGAAAAGCTCGACGTACCAATGCTGAAGTCGCAATATCCTTGATTGTCTTTCTTATGATTTCCCTCATAGTACGTGAGCAATCCTTTTCGCATCGACCCCACAGACATATAGGCGGCGGTATCTATGCCATCTGGATTAGAACATAGATAACAGCTGTCGACTAGACAGCTCGGATCTGTGGTGCTGCATGTTTGGGGAGTTGGAGACCAGCTTTGAGATTCAGATTTAACATAACAGCTGGCTGTCAGCACCAAGGGTACCGAGGTATAGCTGAAGGCATAGTTTGCCACACCAACGAATTGGTTGTTGATGCCCGCAGAATCGAGTCTCACCGCCTGAGCCGGAAGGGCAAAAGTGAACGCAGCGACCGCGAGCAACCACATCTTCAGGCTAATACACAATATTGACTTCATCGGTCTACCCCCAGTGAGGATTCGCGCTGGTCAACGAAAGGCGCTGAGGCAAATTGCGCCTGAAGGCGGTGTGACGTGAATGGCGAAGCAGATGCGGGCGCTCCATTGCTTGCGGACTCGTCGGCCGGACCCGGCGCGCAGATAAGCTGGCCACCCTGATTCACCCAGTAATTGCTTGAACAGACTCTGCATGACTCGGAATACGCTAACGGGTTCTCGGGTACGTAGCAGGTCGCGCACAGACGTTTGTCGCTCCCGTTGTAAACCCAATCGGTGCAGCTATCGACCCAAGTGCCGGGCGGCGGCGATGTATCGCAGCTCAGCGTGCCGTTATCATTATTCCAGACTTCACTAGGGCAGCTTGCACAGCTACGATTCACTCGAGCTGAACTTGTGTTGTTCGCACAATCTGCGCAGAGTGTGGTATCGGTAAAGCTTTCAAGATTACATGAGTCACTCCAACTGCCGGCAGGGTTACCCAATTCGGCGTCCAGGCAGGGTCCACATATGCTGCCGTAATCGCGCGCTCCGCGACGGCCAGCAAGGGGAATCTGGCACCCGTTTACGTTACCTCGCACCTCTGGAATCAGTCGCACCCAATCAGGTAGGCTCTCGCCCCTATCGTTTTGTTCGACGGGTGGGGCTTGGACCCAAGGAACACCGTTGTACCCATCCGCGGGTTGAGTCAGACACCAATTTTGATTGTCAAATGAGTCCCAGCTTTCTCGACGGTCTTTACCGCCCTTTAGATCTGGGTCGGCCTGGATGTTGGCCTTGTCGCAATCCTCCATAGAGTACTCGTCGAGATGCTCGTTAGTCGCGTTCCATGTGGCGCAGACATAGTCACATATGGGGCTGATGGTGATGTCGACAGACCCTGGTGGGGGATGACTTGAGCTACTTGCAGCCAAAACGAAAAACGATTCAGCATTGTCAGCAGAAACGAAGAGAGAGTCCCCCGTACCGGAAGTAGAGGAGAGGCCTACTATGGATACGCGAGCGGCGGCAGGCGAATTTTCGTTTCTAACAATGCAGGCGTTGTCTGCAAACGGTGTTTCAACGAACGTCCCTGTCTCCACGTCAGGATAGGGGGCCTGATAAAAAAAATAGGACATATGGAATTCTGGCTTGAGGATTGGGTATAACTTTTGCAAGCCCGTGATGACTTTATACGTCAGGTAAGCTTCGGTCATTCCATCCGCCATCCCCACCGCTTCAAGACCCACTTTGGCCTCTTTCTTTAGGCCTCTTTTTAGCACTATCTGGTTTCTTTTGCCCATTGCCTTTTTCGCCGCATGCACAATGTCGACTGGATACTGGCCGAGGTCCCAGTCCGTCACGGCGGGTCTGAAACCTACACCAAAGGTTGGGGGGATCGGCGTGCCGTTCAGAATCTGATAGGTGAATGTCGCAACAGAGTCGTCCCTCACACCGCCCTCCAAATATACCCCCGTGCCTGTGGTATGGTAAGGCGGAATGACGCTCGGGAAGCCAGGCCCGACAATGCTGTTAACCCCTCCAAGCAACAGATCATACGGGGCCATTCTTACGGGAAAGGGTGTCCAGTTAGAAATGGAGACGCCAATCCCCTTACTCTCTGCCGCCACTTGAGGCAAGGTAGTTGCACCTGCCGCCACAGCATAGAACAGCGTAAATAAAAGACCGATGTGTCTTACAATGACCCAGCACGACATAATACTTCTCCATGAGGCCTCAACTAGCATCGAAGCATAGCTTTATTATACGCCATACGGTAGCAGATTCGCCGGCAGATGGGCACAGGGAAATGAGCTGGGCGCAACGACTTAAACGCGTGTTCAATATCGATATCAAAGTATAAGCGGGATAAACGCTACCTTTGCTACTAATCTAGTACAAACAGTCGAC
>JAPKBI010000227.1 GCA_028823475.1 Halioglobus sp.
ACGTGGATTTATGCGGCGCCACTGGCGGAAGACGTTGAAGTGGTGATTGATGGCGGAGAAATTCACGACTCTCGGTGGCTGAGTGTGCGCGACGCTGCAGCCGAACATGAAGCGGGGAATCTGGTTATGCTGCCACCTACTTATTTTACACTGCTGGGACTTTCGCGTTATACCAGTGTGGCGCAGATGGTTGCTGAGGAGCGCAGTTCTCCAGTGCCGGAAGTGTTCCCCGTGTTTGCCAATGATGGGGAGCAGGTGATGGTCATGTTTCGCGGGGATGCGGGTTATGAAAGCACCGATGGCAGTCTCCCCGGCGCTCGCCATCGCGCGGTGTTGAGTGACAGGTGCTGGCAATATCAGTACCTGAATGTCGACCCTGTCTATCCCCCCCTACTAAAACTGTCGGTAATCTAAATATTATGCCCACCAGCACAAACCCCCTTTGGGATATCCCAACGCGTATTTTTCACTGGCTGGTTGTTTGCTGTTTACCTATAGCCTGGTGGAGCGCAGAGGAAGAACGCTTCGATGTTCACCAATGGACGGGTTATACGGTGCTGGTATTGGTTAGCAGTCGTATTGTCTGGGGCTTCATAGGCAGTCGCCATTCGCGATTTACGGATTTCGTGGTAGGCCCAGCTCGAGTGCGCGCTTACTTGCGAGGGCAGGGCAGCAGCAGTGCAGGCCATAATCCGCTGGGCGGCTGGTCCGTTCTGTTACTGCTATCGCTGCTGTTAGCTCAGGCTATCAGTGGTCTGTTTAATAGCGATGATGTGCTGTTTTCCGGCCCATTGTATTATTGGGCCGATTCCGATTTCCGTGATGCCATGGGCGTGGTGCACGATGTAGCCTTTAATGGCTTACTGGCATTGGTGTGTTTGCATGTCGTTGCCGTGCTGTATCACCAGTTGAAACTGAAAGAAAAGTTACTGCAGGCTATGTTGCGTGGCAGTGCTGTGGGGAGGGTCGGCACTGAAGCCCCAGCGCCTTGGTGGCGGGCCGTGATCATCGCTCTACTGGTAGGGTTGGCTCTATGGTGGGGTCTGTCGCAGGCACCCCAGCCATCTTTAAGCTGGTGAGTGTTGCCAGCACGACGGGCGGCGGAGGGTTTTAACGTCCTTAAAATCAGATTATATAAAGTCCATAAACTGTTGATCTATATAGATTAAGTTAGAATTATTTAATGGCAATTGGAGAGAAGTGATGACTGAAGGGGGTTGCCTCTGTGGTGCAGTGCGCTTTGTGGTTGAAGAGTTCAACTCGGCCATTTTTAAGTGTCACTGTTCCAAATGCCGGAAGGCTTTTGGGGGTGCATCAAGTGCGGCGGCGCTGGTTCGTGAAGACGGTTTTTCTTGGCTACAGGGTGATGAGCGCGTGCGGGAGTTTCAATGTGAAAGTGGATTCAAGCGCCGGTTCTGTCCCGATTGCGGATCGATACTGCCGCAGTTTTTGCCTGACTATATGCTGCACTGGATACCGGTAGGGTTACTCGATTCTGACCCTGGTGTTCGGCTGAAACAACATATTCATGTCAGTTCCAAGGCTGCCTGGGAAGTCCTCGATACAGAGACTCAGCAGTACAGTGAGGGATTTGGTTCGTGACGGAACATTAGCCGCTTATGAAAATGTGGCTGAAAAGCGAATGCACGGTCACTCTCGCCGTCTCCCATCTGCCTTTTACCCGGTGTTACCGCTAGCGCATCTTTTGGGTGGGGCAACGGAACTTGCCTACCGTAAAATCACGCCGAGATAAGTGCTTGGTGCGCCTACCCGTCACACGCTTGCGCCAAACTTGAAAAGAGCGCGGTTTTATTTCTTGACGCATGAGCTTAATCACTTGAGGCTCTGACAGTCCATATGCGGCATGAATCGCCTCAAAAGGCGTCCGATCTTCCCAGGCCATTTCGATGATTCGACTGATCTCACTGGCATCCATGATGACTCTTTTCCCGTTAATGGCACGTTGCCGCAAACTGCTTGCTTGTGGATGATATAACACGCTGCAGGAGTATACCGTTTGCAGTCTACCTAAAGCTCGCTTTGTGTCGCGAATTTAACCTTTGATACGATAGATGTATTTAGCCTGGCCGTCGGTGTTTTAAACTCAGAGGGTTTCGTTTGCCGACTGTCCCTTGACTCTCGGGTGAAAGGCAGTAGCCTTTAACCTTGCAGCATCAAACTAACGGTGCCGTGGAGGCTAGATTGTCAGACCCTCGAATCTCACAATTCCTCATGACCGCCACCTATGTGGTTGGGGCTATCGGGTACTTTGCACTCTCGGCGCTCGCCACATAACAACTTAGTGATGACAGGGACTTAAGCAATGGCTGTAAGTACTAGCCCGTTGGGCCTAGAGTATGTAATAACAATGGCAAAACAGCGTACTGGACTGGACGATTTTGGAGACGATAGCTTTCGGGCACCATTGAAAATCCTATTAGAAGCGCTTGTTGAACAGGCCGATCTTAACGAGGCCGGAATTCAAGGGCAGTCCGCAAGAATTATTGAGATCCTGTGCCAGCGTCTTTTAGTACAGAGCTTTTTCAATAAGTATCCTGAAATTCTTACGGAAAAAATATTGAACCCAGTGGTGATAGTTGGCTTACCCCGGACGGGTACGACTATGTTGCATAGAACATTGGGTAGTGATCAGCGTTTTTACACATCGAGATGGTTTGAGACCAGGTTTCCCTCACCGCCCACAGACTGGGATTTTACCGGTGAAGACCCAAGGTTGAATGCAGCCAAAGCTGAAATACGGGGAATGCTCGAAGCCAATCCCGATTTGGCCGCCATGCACCCTTTCGATGCAGAGGCAGCCGATGAAGAAATTATGCTGTTGGAGCAGTCTTTTTACAGCAGTGTTCCTGAGGCTTTTTGTAATATTCCCGATTATGCCAACTGGGTTGATAGTCACGATAATACTCCTGGTTATCAATATTTATATAGAGTGTTGCAATTTTTGCAGTGGCAGAAAAAACGCAAGGGGCAGGGTATTCGACGGTGGCTGTTAAAAGCGCCGCATCACGTACACCATCTAAACTTGTTGTTAGAGACATTTCCCGGAGCCAAGGTTGTCCAGACACACCGTGACCCTTTAGAGACCATACCTTCATTTACCAGTCTTAATTATGGCTTATGGAAGTTAAATACAGATAATCCCGATGCGCAGGCGGTGGCAGCTATCTGGTGTACCAAGTTTGCTCGGAGTATGCGCCGAGCCATCGGGATACGCGATCAACATCCAGATTTTTTCTTCGATGTCAGCTATAAAGATACGACTCGCAATGCCGATGGTGTTCTTGAGTCGGTCTATGAATTTATCGATATGGATTTTACCGATAAAGCAAAAGCGTCAATAAAGAAATGGCGGGATAATAATCGGCGGGCTGATCGTGCTGTCCATGAATACAGTCTCGGACAGTTTGGTTACACCGAAGATTTTCTTAAAGCTGAATTCAAAGAATATCGCGAACGTTATGGCTTTGAATGATGATTATATTCAACGATGCGCGGATGCGTGGTGCTATCTCGGTTTATTCGCCGGGAGCAAAATCGACTCCCTGAGTAACGCCTTCCCAGGCATCCAATGACTGTCTAACCTGAGTGAGTTTGTCGCGGTAAGTGGTCAATACGCCGGCCCCTAGCAGTAGCTGCGCCGGTGGCTCGTCCATATAGGCTAGATCGATAAACACCTGTGCTGCCCGCACAGGGTCGCCCGGTTGTTTGCCGTCCATCTCGCCAATCATGTCTAGCCGCGATCCCACATGCTCATGGTAGTCATCAATGGGCGTCTGGGTGCGTTGCATAGAGCGGCCCGACCAATCTGTACGGAAGGCACCGGGTTGAATTGAGCAGACCTTGATGCCAAATGGGGCGACTTCCTTTGTCAGCGCTTCCATCAAACCTTCAAGCGCGTACTTGGAGGCACTGTAATAGCCAGTGCCCGGGTTGGCCATTAAGCCCGCCTGAGACGAGTTGTTCAGAATCACGCCTCTGCCACGCTGTCGCATATGGGGTAACACCCCCTTGGTCAACGCTAACACACCAAAGAAATTAGTTTCGAACAGCTGACGCACTGCCGCTTCTTCGCCTTCCTCAATCGCACCCACGTAGCCATAGCCGGCGTTATTGACCAATACATCGATGGCCCCAAAATGGTCTATCGCCGAAGACAGCGCCGTTTCGATTTGCTGCGCGTTAGTTACATCCAGCGCTAACGCCAGAGTCTTCTGTGGATATTGCTCGCATATATCGGCGATTG
>JAPKBI010000228.1 GCA_028823475.1 Halioglobus sp.
CAGTTTGATTTGGTAGTGCGTGGCGGCACGGTCATTGATGGAACCGGGACAGCTGCACGCAGTGCTGACGTTGCATTGCATGACGGTCGGGTTGCTGAGGTTGGCGTTGTTAGCGGTCGCGGGCATCAGGAAATAAGTGCAAATGGGGCGCTGGTAACCCCAGGCTTTGTTGATATTCATACGCACTATGATGGCCAAGCGACTTGGTCGAACCGTATGTCACCTTCGAGTCATCACGGTGTGACGACGGTGGTTATGGGGAATTGTGGGGTGGGTTTTGCCCCGGTTCGTCCTAGTGACCATGAATTGCTGATCGAACTCATGGAGGGTGTCGAAGACATCCCGGGTGTTGCTTTGCACGAGGGTTTACCGTGGTCCTGGGAGTCATTTCCGGACTACATGGATTACCTCTCGACACGCCAGTTTGATATGGACATTGGCGCGCAAATTCCACATGCAGCATTGCGGGTCTATGTTATGGGGCAGCGTGGTGCTGATCGTGAGCCTGCCACCCCAGAAGACATTGTCAGCATGCGTGATTTAACAGAGCAGGCGATGCAGGCGGGCGCTCTGGGTTTTACCAGCTCGAGAACATTGAATCACCGCTCATCGACCGGTGCGCCAACCCCTTCACTGCAAGCGGAAATTGATGAATTGCTTGGCGTCGCAGATGGGCTAAGAGCGAGCGGTCGTGGTGTTATTGAAATGATTTCTGATTTCGTCGATCTAGATGATGAATTCAACCTTCTGCAGGAGATGGTGACCCGTTCAGGTCGCCCCATGTCTATCTCGTTGGCGCAAGGCTTGAGTCCGAACGGGTGGCGTAAAATTTTGTCGCGAATCGAAGGGGCCGTATCTTCAGGTCTAGTGATGCGTGGTCAAGTGGCACCCCGGCCTATTGGTGTCCTCATGGGTCTCACCACAACTTTGACGCCTTTCACCACTCGACCTTCCTACATGGAGGTATCGAAACTGCCGATAGCCGAACGCATTGTGGCGTTGCGCGATCCAGAGCGGAAAGCGAGAATTTTGGCAGAGGAAACCGGACCCGGATTCCAACGCCTCTACAAAATGATGCAAGGTGGAGCCAAAGTGTGGCTGATGACTGACCCACCCAACTACGAACCTGCACCAGAAGACAGTTTCGCAGGTATGGCGCAAACCAATGGGCAGGATGCCTGGTCCATGGTTTATGACGCAATGCTCGGCGATGAAGGTAAAGCGATTTTGTATATGCCGTTTGCAAATTACGCGGATGACAACTTAGATTGCTGCCGGGAAATGATTCTTCACGACAACACCGTTATGGGTTTAGGTGATGGCGGTGCTCATGTGGGCACCATCTGTGATGCCAGTTTTATTACGACGCTGGTCACCCATTGGGGGCGAGATCGAACTCGCGGTGAGCAAATTGATTTGCCCACACTCATCAAGAGTCAAACCCACGATACCGCGCGAGCAGTTGAGCTGAGCGATCGAGGAACGCTGGAAGTCGGCATGAAAGCGGATGTCAACGTCATCGATTTTGACAATCTGAGGGTACGCTCACCGGAAATTGTGCATGATTTACCCGCTGGCGGTGCGCGATTGCAACAGCGTGCAGATGGTTATCTCGCCACTGTCGTAAATGGTCAGGTGACCTACGAAAATGCTGAGCCTACTGATGCGTTACCGGGACGATTGATCCGGCCTCAAGGCTAAGAAGCATGAACGGACCGCTGCAAAACGTAACGGTGCTTGATCTCACCATCGCGCGTGCCGGACCTACCGCCACTCGCCTGTTGGCTGGTTGGGGTGCCAACGTTATCAAGGTCGAACCGCCGCGGACCGGTGGTGGTCGCTCAGCGACTGGTGGCAGGAGGGGATCCGACGAACAACTACTCGCTCAAGGTGTAATCACAACATGAATTTGAAAACCGCGGCCGGTTACGCGGTAGGCGATTTCGGCATTAACCTCTACTTCATCTCTGTGATGACGTATCTCCTTTATTTCTATACCGACGTGCTGGGCATCAGCGCAGTTGCTGCGAGTGGCGTGTTTTTTGTCGCTCGTATCATCGATGCTGTCACCGACCCGTTGATGGGTGCGATCGCCGAACGCACCCGCACCCGCTATGGTCGTATGCGCCCCTACCTCTTGTTTGGCGCGTTGCCATTGGGGTTGATCTCAATACTGACTTTTACCGTGCCCGATCTCGATGGTAATGGAAAACTAGTGTGGGCCTATACCACCTATATTCTGTTCGGCATCATCTACACGGTGGTCACTATTCCCTACGCAACGCTGACCGCCTCTATTACCCCCGACTATGATGGCCGCACCAGGCTCTCGACCTATCGAATCGCTTGTGCATTTACCGGTGGCTTTGCTGTTTCTGTGTTTACCATGCCGTTTGTTTCCATGTTTGAAAGTGAGGCACAAGGTTTTCAGGTATTGATGGTGTTGTTTTCTATCGTGGCGACTGCACTGTTGTTTGTTACGTTCAAAACCACCGAGGAAGTGGTGCAACCGGACCGTGACAAAAAAATATCCCTTGCTGATAGCGCTCAAGCAATTCTCAAAAACCCACCGCTCATGGTGGTCATCGGCATTTTCAGCTGCGGCATGCTGTCTTTTACGGTCCGCCAGTCGACGACAGCCTACTTCTTTATATACAACGTCGGTGATCCGAGCCTCATCGCCTGGTTCTTCTCCGTCACGTTGGGGTCTATGTTAGTCGGCATTTGGGCGGTACCGATGCTAGCTGAGAAGTTTGGTAAAGCGGGGGCCACTCGATTGGGTGCTTATCTCACCATAGTGGGTTGTATTGGTTTCTATTTCACTGCCTGGACCAGTATCGAACAACTCTTTTTCTGGGGGTGTGTGGTCGCACTCGGTGGCACGCCGGTTGCGGTGCTCGGTTGGGCGATGATCCCCGATACAGTGGAATATGCAGAACACAAACTAGGCGTACGCGCAGACGGCGCCATATTTTCAACCGCCAGCTTCTTTCAGAAACTTGCCAAGACGATTGGTGGTGCGGGTGCAGCGCTAGTTCTTGGCTTGGCGGGTTACCAAGCCAATCAAGTACAGTCGGCGCAAGCCTTGGACGCCATTCATGGCGTCCTTACCTTGGTTCCTATCGGTATTATGGTGATTCTTGTCGTACTGACAAAAATCTATCCCCTGGACAAGTCGGCTCACGACCAGCTTGTTAAAGACTTGACCCCGTCCGCTTGATTTGCAGTCAGGCCCGCGGGTCACATCAAGTGATCAGATGCGAGGGTTCAATTGCCAGCCTGAGAAACTGCCGAAAGCGCAGCCTCGTAGGCCGCGTTATTGTTTTGGCGATGCCACTCGAGCAATAACATCTTCATAGACATAGCCACCGCCACAGGTTGGTCGAACATTAGATGATGGTAGGTGCCGGGCACTGTTATGGTTGGCAGTAGGCCGTCGGTTATCGCCAGCATGTGTTCTGCGTAAAAAGCACCTTCATCTTCCGATTTTTCGCCCAGCATCAACGCTCTGTTCGTCGTGAGTTGGGTGAACGTGTCCCGTTGTGCAGCCCCCATCTCTATGTGGTCAAACAGTGCTGGGTCAAACTTCCAGGTCCATCCACCGTCTACCTCTTTAAGACCGTATTCTGCTAAGTGATTCAAAACAGCGGGGTGTACGCCGGGTTGTTCTGGAATAAATCGAAATCGCTTCAACGCAGCTTCTTTTTCTTCATAAACCCGCAGTTTTCGACCCGGATCGACGCCCTCACGTTCTGCCCGTAGCCCCCACTCTAAGTACTCCTCAGGGGGCGCGGTAGTGAAATCCATGAATAAGATGCCGCCTAATTCTGCATCGTGGTATTTACCTGTTTCCAGCGCCACCCAACCACCAAAGCTGTGGCCGACTACGAATGGCTTGTCTCCCAACTCAGCCGCCTGACAGACCTGCCAAACTTCTTCTGCAAGCAGTTCGCCGGTGTAGCGCTCGCGCCAGTCACTGTCGCCGTTGCCCGATAAGTCTAAGGCGGCGACTCGAAAGTTGTCCGCGAGGAAGGGTGCGGTGAAACGCCACCACTCTAAATGGGCATTGCTGCCATGGATGAGCACGATCCCGGGATTACCAATTTCTCCCCAGGTTTCATAGACAATATTGGCACCCCCGACTTCGACACTGCCAGTTTCTGATGGCACAGCGAGAGAGCGTTCTAACCAGAACGGTAAATCCGACATAAGTTCTCTTGTAATGTTTTCCCAGCCG